>NZ_JBYNRX010000035.1:0-179969 GCF_057785375.1 Roseiflexus sp. | reverse complement strand
AGCCGTTGCCTCTCCGAACCTGTATGGTTCTGCGTGCTGCTGGCGGATACGCGCCGCCGCTCAGCTCGCGCCAGGGCATGGTCCACGCAGGGCGCGAAGCGGCACGAAGCCGTTGCCTCTCCGAACCTGTATGGTTCTGCGCGCTGCTGGCGGATACGCGCCGCATCTCACCCCCAACGAGTAACTCTTCCACGAAGGGTGCGAAGCATCACAAAGAATGTGGATGCTCCTACCCTTTGTGTCCCTTCGTGTTCTTCGTGGATAAGAGACACATATCACCCCTGATCGGTCTTGCGATACAACACCAGCAGCGTCATATCGTCCGGCGGCATCTGCACCGGCGCCAGCAATGTCACCAGTCGGTCGAGCATAGCAAGTGCGCTGCCGGCGCCAGACAACTGGTGTGCCAGCACTTGCGGCGTCAAGTCGAGATCGACACGTGCATCGACCAGACCATCACTATACACCACAAGCGCATCGCCTGGATTCATGAGAATCTCACGCTGGTGATAGGATACATCGGGCAGAATGCCAAGCGGCAGTCCGCGATGATCATCGAGGGTTTCGACGCTGCCATTGGCGCGGCGCACGAACGCCAGACCGTGACCGGCATCGATTGACATCAGTCGTCCGTTCGATGTATCGAGTTGCGCCAGAAAGAGGGTCACAAACCGGTCGGACTGCCGCAGATCGTCGTCGAGGGCGGCGCTTACATAGCGCATGGCCTCGACAGGCGGGCTGTTCCGCACCACAGCGCGCATCACGGCGCGCACCGTCGCCATGAGCAGTGCGGCGTCCAGCCCTTTTCCCATCACATCGCAGAGCCAGAAGCTGAGCAGATGCGGCGTTGGTTGTTGCCAGTCGTAGAAGTCGCCGCCGACGTCGCGCGCGGGGATGCACTCGGCAGCCAGCTGAAACCCTGGCACAACCGGCGCCAATTGCGGCAGCAGGCGCGCCTGAACCTCGGCGGCGCGCGCCATTTCGCTTACCAGGCGGCGATGATGCGCTTCGAGTTGCTGGCGCAGCAGGCGATTCTGCCGTTCGAGTTGCAGGCGCTGAACCGTGCGCTCGAGGACGCGGCGAAATTCATCCGACTCGAATGGCTTGCGCAGATAGTCGTCGGCGCCCTGGCGTAACGCCTCGATTGCAATTTGTTCTGAGCCGAACGCGGTTGTCATAATGACTGCGGCATCCAGCCTGCGTTGACGCACTTCCGCCAGGGTTTGCAACCCGCTGATGCCAGGCAAGGCAATATCGAGAAAGATAATATCGGCAGGCATGTCAGCCAGCAGCGCCAGCGCCTCTTCGCCGCTTGCCGCCGTCGACACGTCATATCCGCGCGCCGTGAGGCGCACCCGCAACAGGCGGTTGATGTCGGGATCGTCATCGACCACCAGGAGGTGTCGCACAGGAGGCGTCTGAGCGTCAATCTGGGCGAAAGGCTCATTCACATGCGTCCTCCTGTCGTCGTGGCAACCGGCGTCTCATCGTTATGCTCGTTGTTCTGCGATGTGAGCAACGGAAAAGAGACTAGAAACGTCGATCCCTTTCCCGGCTCGCTTTCGATGGTGATATGGCCCTGATGCAGTTCCACCAGCGAACGGGTGATCGCCAGACCAAGCCCGGTGCCGCTGGCTTCATGCGTTGCGCGGTTGCGCGCGCGATAGAAACGCTCGAAGATCCGTTCCTGCTCTTCAGGCGTCAATCCGATGCCGGTGTCCTGCACGGCAATGCGAAGCCAGGGCGGTTCTTCAAAGAGACGGATTGTAATCGTTCCGTGCTGGGGCGTGTACTTGACCGCGTTGGAGAGCAGATTGGTCAGAATCTGATGCACTCGCGCCGCATCGCCGAAAATAAGCGGCGCCGCGCCGTCCGGCTGGGTCTCAGGAAGGTCCAGGTTCAGCCGGTGGTGTTTCGCATCGAGTTGCGGGCGCAGGGTCGCGGCCACCTGGCGAATCAGGGGACGAACATCGAGCGGCGCGCGGTGGAGCAGCAGTTTCCCCGCTTCGATCCGCGACATATCGAGCAGATCGTTGATCAGCAGCAGCAGCCGATCCGCATTCGCTTTAACGACTCGCAGGAGTTCCTCGTGCCCGGCGTTGAGGGGTCCGGCGTCGCCATCGAGCAGCATATCCACATACCCCTTGATCGATGTCAGCGGGGTGCGCAGTTCGTGCGACACCATCGCCACGAACTCGGATTTCATACGTTCGACGGCGCGCTCGTGGGTGATGTCGCGGAACACATAGAGTCGACCGAGATACACCTGATTGGCCGTCCACACCGGTGCCGAGAAGATGGCCAGTTCGCGCTGCTGCGGTTTGCGCTGAACCACCCGCTCGCGGAAGATGGTTTGGGTATCCTGCAACGCATGCTGCATGCGCGGATACAATTCCTCGGCGTTATCGAAAACCCACAGGATATCGGCGCGCATCTCGGTGAGCCGTTGACCGAGCACCCGGTTCGCAGCAACACCGAACATGTCACAAAAACAACGATTAACGGTCAGGAACGCGCCGTCGGGGCTAAGGAGCGCAATGGCTTCGCTGGAGGCGTCGAGAATGGCGCGAATTTCGCTCTGGGCGCGATCCGCCGCCTGATATTGCGCTGCCAGCGCCGTCATGGCCGCATGCAATTCTTCATCCGCCTGCTTCCGTTCAGTGACATCTTCAGAAATCGCTGCAATGCGATACACCCCCCCGCTTCGTTCATGACCGGAAAGGCGCGGGTCAGGATCCAGCGGCGTTGTTCATCACTGCGCTGAATCTGAAATTCGATGCTGTACCCGCGCATATGCTCCGCCTGGTGGAGCGCAAGCACCCGCTCACGGTCTTCGGGGATGATCGCCTCGAAGAGCGACGACGGTTGAGCATACAGGCTATCGCGGGAACGTCCCCAGATGCGCTCATAGGCGGGATTGACGTACAGAATCTGGTCAAGCAACGGGGTGGACATCCAGAAGACCTGATTGACATTCTCTGCTAATTGACGAAACCGTTCTTCACTGGCGCGGAGCGCAGCTTCCGCTAGGCGCTGGCGCGAAATATCGCGGATGGTCGTCACCCGCGCCGTGCGACCGTGGTAGGGAATATTGCGTCCGGTCACTTCGGCGGGAAAGAGCGTTCCATCACTGCGCCGGGCAAGCACTTCGTAAGGGTGTTCATATCCAATAGCCAGCGCGTGCGTGATTTTTTCCCGTCCTTCCGGGGTGGTGAACTCGAAAATGGACATGCCGCGCAGTTGTTCGGGCGGATAGCCAAGCAGGGTTCCGGCAGCGGCATTGGCGTCCACAATGATCCCCTGCTCGCTGATGACAACTCCTTCGGTCGTGACGCCGGCAAGCAATGCGAAGCGTTCCTCGCTTTCGCGCAGCGCAGCTTCGGTTTGCAGGCGATCCTGCTCGCTGCCGATCCACTGCGCCATGAGGCGGATCAGATCGAAATCGCCGTCGGTAAGCGGATGTTCTCTGGGTGTGGCGCTTGCAAAACAGAGCGTCCCGACCGCTTTCCCGCGCACCTGAATCGGTGCGCCGATGTATGCCTCCATGCCGGTCAGCACGTAGCAGCGGTGGTCGACCCAGCACGATTGCGCGGCGTGGTCGATGTTTACCGGCGCATTGGCTTCAAGGACGGCTGCACAGTAGCGGTCGGCAAGCGGGAAACGTGCGCCTCGCGTCACCTGGTTGGTCGGGTCGCGTGCTGCAATGATTTCGAGTTCCTCGCCGTCAACGCGCGTCAATAGTCCAACCGGCATGCGGAAGTAGTCGCATCCCATGTCGAGGAGCGCCTGGATCTTCTGGAGATGATCCATCTGCGTTGTCGAAGTAATATTGTACAGCGCGCGTGTGATTCGTTCTCGCGTGCGCAGGCGCGTCTCGCTGGCATTGCGTTGTGATATATAGCGGCGCGCGTCTTGAACGATGGGGCGAAAGATGAATATCCCCTCAAACGCCAGCACCACGAGGGTCATAACCAGAAACGTGGTGTGCATGACGTTCAACGTCTCCAGGAGATCACGGCGCTCTTCGATGTAGAAGCGGGTTGCGCGGTGGAACAGTGGCGGCAGGTCGTACAGCGCCGCCTCCCGTATCGTCTGCAGATCGGGATGGCGCGGATCGGGTTCGGCGTCGAGCAGTCGTTGCGCGCGTGTCAGGAAATCTCGCACCCGTGCGTCGAGCGCCGTCGAGGGATCCATGTACAGACGCCGGAGCGGATCGTCCATCGGCAGCGACGCGACAATGGACGACAGTTCCTGATGCGACCGCGCCATCTCGTCAACTGCGGTGCGCAATGTTGCACGCGCCTGCGCCGCCGCCGCCGCGTCGGGCGCGTCGCCCAGTTCTTCGGCTGCCAGCGCAATCTGCTGCGAGAGCACGCGCTGCAACCCGTTTGCAGCCAGCAGATCAAAGCGTTCTTGCTCGTTTGCCAGAATGGATTGTGTCCATCCATAGGCGATCAGTGCAATGACGACCAGCAGCCCGAGGGCAAGCGCAAACCCCACGGTGATGCGCCGGATCACGTGCGTTGCAGATGACGGATCGGCGGAGTTTCCAGTGGCGCTTATACGCTCACGTGCAGAATACATGGATGTTTCACATTTCGGTCTGATAAACATTTCCAGAAGAAACCGGCATTCGCCCTGCGCCCGGCGGCTGAAGCCGCAGACTACGGTTGCGAAGCCTGCCTTTGCGGGCTATACCGGATTTCTTAATGTTCATAAGCCCTTGCTGCGCGTATACAAGCCCCTGCAGGGTTTCCATGTCACTGGATCAGGCGATGCTTTTGTGGCGGCTTCGACAGGCTCAGCCACTGTGCGCCACTCTATGACAAGAGTTGTAGTGCATGTGACGAACGGCGTCAATCGTGCTTCAGTCCTATGCTGCACGATGACGATGGGTCAATGGTGCGTATGACCTTACGGTGCGCCGAAGTATCGCAGCGCTAGGCGCAGGCGCTCTTCGAGATCGAGCGGCGCATCGGGCGGCAGCGCCGCAATTGCATTGGCCGCCTCGACGCTGCTGAACCCCAGGCTGACGAGCATTTCCGACAGTTCGGCGTTCGCTGCGGCGACTGCCGGTGACCCTCCCGTGGCGGTCGGCACCCCCTTGATATCGAGTTTGCCCTTCAACTCGAGCACCAGCCGTTCCGCCAGTTTCTTGCCGATACGCGGCGTGCGCGCCAGGCGCGCCACGTCGCCAGCGGCAATCGCAAGCCGGATTTCGTCGGTCGTTCCCGATGAGAGCAGGTTCAGCGCCGCCTGTGGACCCACGCCGGTGACGCCGAGCAGCGTCTCGAACAACTGGCGCTGCTCGACCGAGTCAAATCCGTAGAGGGTCAGCGAGTCTTCACGCACCAGCAGGTGCGTGAACAGGCGCGCTTCGGTTCCGATCGCGCCAAGCGCAGCGAGCACCTGGCGTGGCGCGTAGATCAGCCAGCCGACGCCGCCGGTTTCGATGACGGCATGATCCGCAGCGATGGCGATCAGGGTTCCTCGTACAGACGCGATCATTGAGTTTCCGTTGCCCTCGATGGATTGCGTTTGCCCAGAAGCGTTGCTGCGTAGATGATAATATCACGGATGCGTTTGCGTTTGACTCGCCGCAGTGCTTTTCGTGGGCTGATCCAGCGAACCTGTTCGATCATTTCGCCGGGATGAGCGCCGGGGATGGCGATTGCGTCAGGCGCCACACGCACCAGATAGTAGGTGACGATCTTGCGCCGCGGAAGCCGCCGTCGCGGGGTGAGGTATTGAACGCGCGCCACCTTATCTTCGACAATGCCGGCCAGCCTGGTCTCTTCGCGCAACTCGCGTAGTAGCGCCGACGCCTCATCCTCGACCGCATGCATCCCTCCTTTGGGCAGCGTCCAGTAGCCGTTGCGCTTTTTGATCAGCAGTATCTGGAGACAACCGCAGGTGTCATACCGGTAGGCGACTGCGCCAACGGCGTAGATTGGTTGACGATGTGCAAGTGGGGATGGGTTGCTGGCCATGTTCTCCTGCCTGCCCGCGGCGGGCGCCCACGGGGGGGCGTTCCCACGGCGAACCATCGGGCGCCCACGGGGGGGCGTCCCTCCAACGCCACCATCATCGTAGGGGCAGGCCCCTGTGCCTGCCCGCGGCGGGCGCCCACGGGGGGGCGTCCCTACGGCGAACCATCGGGCGCCCACGGGGGGGGGCGTCCCTCCAACGCCACCATCATCGTAGGGGCAGGCCCCTGTGCCTACCCGCAGCGGGCGCCCACGGGGGGGCGTCCCTACGACGAACCATCGGGCGCCTCCAGGGGGGCGTCCCCACGGCGAACCATCGGGCGCCCACGGGGGGGCGTCCCTCCAACGCCACCATCATCGTAGGGGCAGGCCCCTGTGCCTACCCGCAGCGGGCGCCCCCAGGGGAGCGCTCCTGCATTGCGGTCAACCTGCAACCTTTCCTCGTTCAACGTTCAGCGCATTCCGCAACCGCAGCGAGTTGGTGACAACGAAGACTGAACTGCACGCCATCGCGCCGGCTGCCAGCATCGGGTTCAACTGCCAGCCGGTGAATGGGTAGAGCGCGCCGGCGGCAACCGGAATCAGCGCAACGTTGTAGATGAATGCCCAGAACAGGTTCCAGCGAATGGTGCGCAGCGTGCGTTTGCTGAGGTCGATTGCCTGTGCCACCCCGCGCAGATCGCCGCGCATGAGGGTAATGTCGGCGGTTTCCAGCGCCACATCGGCGCCGCTGCCAATGGCGATGCCAACGTCTGCCTGCGCCAGCGCCGGCGCATCGTTGATTCCATCGCCGACCATTGCGACCGCCCGGCGCGCGCCTGCGCCTTCCTGCAACTCACGGACAATACGCGCCTTGTCTTCCGGGCGAACCTCGGCATACACCTGTTGCGGGTCGATTCCAGCCTGCTGCGCAATGGCTTCCGCTGTTCGCCGGTTGTCGCCGGTGATCATCAGCGCCTCGATTCCCTGGCGTCGTAATGCCTCGACCGCAATGCGCGACGTTGGCTTGACCGTATCGGCGACGGCGATGACCCCCAGCGCCACGCCATCGACGGCGACGATCATTGCGGTCTTGCCTTCACCCTGCAACCGCGCCACATCCTCGTCGAGCGCCGATGTGTCGATGCCGCGTTCGCGCAGGAGCACCGGGTTGCCGATGATCACGGCGCGTCCTTCAACTGCGGCAATCACGCCGTGACCAGCAATCGCCTCGAAGCGTTCTGGCTGAACGATGCCAATGCCAGCGTCCTGCGCCGCACGGACGATCGCCTCGCCAAGCGGGTGTTCGCTGCGCGACTCGGCGCTCGCCGTCAGACGCAGCAGTTCGTTCCGCTGCTGTGCAACCCGGTTGACCGCTTCGGGCGTGTCGTCATAGGCGACACCGCTCAGAATGCGTTCGAGATCGGCAGCGGCGTCGTGGTCATTAATCGTTGCCGTTGTCGAAATATCGGCCTCTCGATGAGCGACGATCAACCCATCGCTCTGCGGCGCCCCATCGTTTTCCTGCGCCTGGCTCAGCGTCGCGCTCTGCACGACGAACGACAGCGCATCCGACATGGGGACGACGATGTCGGTCACCGACGGCTTTCCCGCCGTCACTGTGCCGGTCTTGTCGAGTACGACCGTCTGCACTTTTCCGGCGCGCTCCAGACTTTCGGCGTTTTTGATCAGAATGCCATGCGCCGCGCCTGTCCCGACCCCGACCATAATGGCAGTCGGGGTTGCCAGCCCAAGCGCGCAGGGGCAGGCAATAACCAGCACCGCCACGGCAAAGATCATCGCCTGGGTAAAGCCCGTTCCACCGATGAAGAACCAACCGAGAAATGTCACGAGCGCAATGACGAGCACAATCGGCACGAACACCGCGGCCACGTGATCGACGAGGCGCTGAACCGGTGCGCGGCTGCCCTGCGCCTGCTGCACCAGCGCAATGATCTGCGCCAGCGCCGTCTCCCTGCCGACCCGCGTTGCGCGCATCTGGAAACTGCCACTGCGGTTCAGCGTCGCGCCAATGACAGTATCTCCCTCGTGTTTTTCCACCGGCATGCTTTCGCCGGTGATCATGCTTTCGTCGATAGCCGAGGCGCCGGCGATAATGACGCCATCGACCGGTATCTTCTCGCCGGGGCGCACAATGACGATCTCTCCGCGCCGCACGTCGGCAGCGGGAATGTCCGTCTCGCGTCCGCCGCGCACCACCCGCGCCGTCTTTGGTTGCAACCCGATCAACGCCCGGATCGCTGCGCCCGTCTGGCTCTTTGCCCGCGCCTCCAGGTATTTTCCGACCAGAATGAGCGTAATGATGACCGCTGCTGTCTCGAAATAGACATGCCCCGCCATGCCGGTGATCATCAGCGCGACGCTGTAGAAGTACGCCGCCGACGACCCGACTGCAATAAGCGTGTCCATGGTTGCTGTGCGGTGGTTCTTCAGCGCCTTCCAGGCGTGGATGTAGAAATCGCGCCCGGCATAGAATTGCACCGGCGTTGCCAGGATCAGGAACAGCCAGTTGAGCAGATCATCACGCGCTGCGATATGGTTCATCATCTCGTGGAGCGGACCGCTCATCGAGCGCGCCATCTCCACGCCTGCGCCGATCAGCCAGGGTGTCACCAGCCCGAAGTCGCGCCCCATCGAGAGCAGGAAGAGCGGCGCAGTCAGCACAGCGGCAACGATCAGCGTGCGGCGACGGTTTGCCAGTTCGTGCGCACGCGCCGCCGCCTCACTGTCCTCGCCGGCGCCCGTTGCACCGCGCTGGTCGATCACGCCATACCCGGCGTTTTCAATCGCGGCAACCAGATCGTTCCAGGTGACATCCGTCGGAGTGAACGTCACCGTGGTGTGTTCGCTTGCCAGGTTGACGGTCGCATTGATGACACCGGGAACGTTGCGCAGCGCCTTCTCGACCCGCGCCGAGCATGAGGCACAGGTCATCCCGGTAATTGGAATATCAACGCAATCGGTGATCACACCGTACCCGGCTTCTTCAATCGCCGTAACCAGGCGATCCGGCGCCGCCAGCGTCGGGTCGAACTGCACCTCCGCCTGTTCGCTTGCCAGGTTGACGGTCGCATCGGTCACTCCTGGCGTCTTCTTGAGCGCCTTTGCGACGCGCGCCGAACAGGAGGCGCAGGTCATGCCGGTGACGGCGAGATGTATCTGCTGTTCGGGCATCCACGTCCCCCATCTTGCAACGATAAGCGTCAAGTCTTACATTATACTGCACAGATCAGGTTTCGACCAACTTGACCTTCCAGCCGCAGAGGACCGTTGCGAGTTGATCGCAGAGTTGCGTTTGCATCGGTCTGAACGGTTATTATGGCATCAGCCAGCAAGGGCAGGTCTGAGACCTGCCCTTACGCGCCTGCTCGTCTGGTCGCGGTGTCATCGTGCTCCGGAGTGGCGGCGCCCTTTGTACGATCCGCCCAACGTTTCCGCGCCGGGTGGTGCGGCGGGCTGCCGCCAGACCATGCGTGCCTGCACCTGAGTTGGACACGAGTTACGCGGTGGCGCGTTTTCTGGCTCCGCCGAAGCCTGCGGCAGCGTGGCGCTCCTGATTTAGGTGGTGGGGGGGGGGCGGGGGGTGGGCCGCCCCCCCGCACCACAAAAGAAGACAAGTACCGCTCTGCCGAAGGCAAAAAGAACCATCACGCGGCTCGTCCGTAAGGTGACCGCGTAACTCGTGAGTTGGACAGCTATTCACAGTCGAGGGGACGATCCCGGCGGTTGCCCACATGGAGGTTCGGAGGAAGCCTCCGAGAAGAAGGATCGGTGGCGGAATGATATTGGCAAGCGCCAGTATATGGCGTTCCGCCGACCCAAGGGGTCTCGCATAGGGACGGGACGCCCGCGCTCCCGTGAGAAGCGGGAACGGGCGCCATCTGGCGGGAGAACCATGCCGCAACGTGTTATAATGGTCAAAAGGCGTAGTAGAAGGGAGAACAGACAATGGAGTACGACCTTCCCGAAGATCTTCGGCTCTTACGGCAAACTGTCCGTGACTTCGCCAACAAGGAGATCGCCCCGATTGCCCGCGAGATCGACGAAGAGGAGCGGGTTCCGTTCGAGATGCTGCGGAAAGCCGCCGATCTTGGCCTGCTCGGCGTCCCCTTTCCCGAAGAGCTTGGCGGTTCCGACGCCGGCATTACCGGCTACTGCGTGTTGCTGGAAGAGATCAACCGGAAGTGCGCCTCTACTGGCACCATCATCGGTGCGCACGTCCAACTTTGCTCGATGTCTATCCACCTCGCCGGGACGCCTGACCAGAAGGAACGCTACCTGCGTCCGCTGATCGAGGGACGCATGTGGGGCGCGTGGGCGCTAACCGAACCGAATGCGGGCAGCGACGCCGCCCACATCCGTACGACTGCCGTGCGTGATGGCAATGACTGGGTGCTCAACGGCGGCAAGATGTGGATTACCAATGGCTCTTTTGCCGATGTGATCGTGGTGTTTGCCACCACCGATCCGAGCGCCGGACCGCGCGGCATTACCGCCTTTATTGTCGAGAAGGACTTCCCTGGCTTCAAGGTAGGGAAAGTTGAGCCGAAGATGGGGTTGCGCGCATCACACACAGCGTCGATCTTCTTCGAGGATTGTCGCGTGCCGGCTGCGAATGTGCTCGGCGAAGTCGGGCGCGGGTATGCGCTGGCGCTGCAAACGCTCGACATTGGGCGGTGCGGGTTGGGAGCGGCGTGTCTGGGGGCGGCGAAGGAAGCCTACGAACTGTCGCTCAAATATGCTGTGGAGCGCCAGCAGTTCGGTCGCCCGATCGCCGATTTCCAGGCGATCCAGTTCAAACTGGCCGACATGGCGGTGAAAATCTACACCATGGAGCAGATCGTGTACGATTGCGCCAAGAAGGTCGATCGCGGCGAAACCGCGCGGCTGGAGTCGAGCATTGTCAAACTCTACTGCACCGATGCGCTGGCGTGGATTCTCGATGAAGCCATTCAGGTTCACGGCGGTATGGGCTTCTCGCGTGAACTGCCGCTCGAACGCATGTACCGCGATGCGCGTGTCTTCCGCATCTACGAGGGAACCAACGAGATTCAGCGGTATGTCATCGCCAGCGAATTGCTGAAGACCGTGAGGTACAAGGTGCGCCTGTACTGAGGGGGATTGGGGAGTAGGGAGTGGGGAGTGGCAGCGCCTCCCACCGGCGCCCGTTACCCCCTCCCCTGTCTGACGCGCACCGCGATCCAGACCGCCTGCGCCTCATCAGTCACCTCTACACAGCCCACGCCGGAATAGAGGCAGAAACGCGAGTTCATCGCCGACGCGCGCCAGATCGCGCACGTCGCGCTGGAGGTAGGTCTGCACATAAGAGCTGTAGAACAGGTCACGATCCATCGCTTCGTTGAGCGCAATGGCAGGCAGCGATCCACACCAGATCAGCCAGTACAGTTCTTTGAGCGTCAGTTGCTTCATACCCGCAGTACGATAGACGATCTCCTCCGGCGTCGGCGTGAAGGGGCGCGCATCCAGTCCCCCGCCAATCAACTCCCATCTGGAAAGCCCCAACAGGTTCAGCACTGCGACACGACCAGCCAGTGACTCGGAGATGCCTTTCAAAGGTGAAACTGCTGCAAACTGGTAAGCCAGAACATCCCCGGCTCACTGGCGCGATCCACGGTCATTTTGATGTATGGGAGCAGACCGGGGGCGTACTGGATTTCGTCGATCAGAAGAGGAGGCGAAAACCGCTGCATAAACAGCGCCGGATCGGTTCTGGCCAGTTCCAGAATGAGCGAATCGTCCAGTGTCACGTAAGTGCGTTGACTTTCCCGGAGATGTCGCAGGAGTGTTGTCTTGCCCACCTGACGGGCGCCTGTCACCAGCACAACGGGAAAGTGCCGGGCGGCGTCGAGGATCGGCGCTTCGAGCGTTCTGGGAACGTACATCCTGCACCTCCACGCATCGGCTGATCTGCATTGCGATTGCATGATAGCCGATCACCGTCAGGCTGGCAGAGGCGCCGGGTGCTAAACGATCGGCTGGGTGCTCTATCTGGAAGGCGCCACCGATCTGGCGATGCTGCGCGCTTTTGCAGAACGGATCGACCATCCAGCCCGTTCATTTCTGGAACGCCCCTTTGTATATTACGTCGCCAATCAACCGCGCAGAGCGCAAGAACATTTTTACGCTCTCAGGCGCTCGACGCCATTGGCGACGTGGCGCAGCTGGCGCGGCCCCGCGTCGATTCGTGATCAGACCGCAACTTGACACAGGTTTACAGACAATGTAGACTGATCGTAGTCCAATCAGACTACAGGAGGTTGACATGGAATTCGTAACCATCCGTGATCTGCGTCTGAAACCTGGCGAAGTGTGGGAAAAGCTTCGTCAGCAGGGTGAACTGGTTCTGACCTCCAATGGCCGACCAGTGGCGATTATCGCCGGAGTGGAAGAGTACGATGTCGAAGAGGTGCTGACTGCACTGCGCCGGGCGCGCGCTCAGACGTCCGTCTCCCGTATGCGCCGGTCAGCAGCGGCGCAGGGCGCCGACCAATTATCCGATGCTGAGATCAACGCTGAGATTGTTCAAAGCCGCCAGGAGCGCCGTTCATTCCAGGCAGGGCAGTAGTCGATGCTAATCGTGCTCGACACGAACATCCTGGTCTCGGCGCTCCTCTCACCGTTTGGTCCGCCGGCGCGCATTCTTGATATGGTGTTGCGCGGCGATTTCCGTGTGGCTTACGATGATCGTCTGCTGGCTGAATATCGTGCAGTGCTGGCTCGACCGAAATTCGGCTTTGCCGCTGATGATGTAACTGTGCTCTTGGAGTATCTGGAGATGAGCGGCGAGTCTGTTGCAGCAACGCCACTCCTCTGTCCCCTCCCTGACCCCGATGATCTGCCGTTTCTGGAGGTGGCGATTTATGCGCACGCAGTTCTTATCACTGGCAATATTGCGCATTATCCGCCGCATGCGCGCGGCAACGCGCAGGTAATGACGCCTGGTGAGTTCTTACGGACATGGTGCGATTGAACGAAATCGGATCGCGGACGCTCACGCAACGGGGTCAGACGCGCCAGGCGTTCGCTGAGTTCGTCCAAACGCCGCTCGATACCGCTGAACTCGACGCTCATCACCGACTCCATGCACAATGTTCCGGCGTTGCGCCCGCAGCACGGGCAGATAGTCGCCGTAACGGCTCATCACGTCCGCCTCATACTCGACGCGCTCAACCAGGGAACGCTGATAGAGCGCCCTCCCCGCGGCAATGACAGCGTATACCAGTTCGATCGACGCCTGGTTCAGGATGATGAGATCGACCGGTTCGTCATCGAGCGCCTCCGCGAAGCGCTGCGCCAGTTCGTCGCGCAGGTGCGGAAGAGACGCCTCCCGATCCAGCACTGCCGCCAGATCGATGTCGCTCATCGGACAAACCTCGCCGCCAGCATGCGATCCGAAGAGGTACACCAGCCGCACCTGTGGATGCGTGGCTGCAATCGCCGCAATGCGTTGCTGAAGCGTCTGGAGATCGATCTCGGACATCAGCGCCTCGCTGGAACGGAACAGGTTCTCTGTGATTGTACCATGACCATCAGGAAAACGCGCCCCGGTACGATCTCCAGGGCGCAGTCAGATGTGTCAGGCAACATCGCGCTATGCCTGTCGCTGGCGCTGCGTCGTCCCTGGCAGGCGCGCCCGCGCAGGCGTAATTGATTTTTGAGCAAATAATCCGGTATCGCCAAGTCCAGCCCACGCAGGCGGGCTTTGCAGCCGTAGCCCGCGGCTTATGAGTATCGCCCGGTCGAGCCCGCGCAGGTGGGCTTCGCTTCCCGGAGCCCGCGACTTCAGTCGCCGGGCTCCAAGGCTCCATTAGTCGCCGGGCGGGGAGGCTGAGCGAACGCAGCCCCGTCACCGGTTGCGTCGGGAAGAGTCTATCTCGCGATAAGCGGCAGATGCCGCCGCACGACTGTTGCGACGGTCTGGCTTCCGGTGGCGCCCAACACCGGCGTCGCGCTTCCGATCTGCGCATGATAGCTGGTGATGCGAAAGACGCTGCCAGGGTTGCTGGCGCGTACATCCATTCTCAGGACGGCGAACGCTCCCCCCCTCAACGCTGGAACCTGCCAGCGCAGTTCATCGCCGACAATCTCCGCGTCATCGCCAGGAGCCGCAATGTCTGCATCAGCGGGGAGTGCGGCGCGCACCTCTACGGCTGTGGCATCTGCTCCGGCGCCCTTCCCGAAATTGATGAGCAGAAAGATCTGCTGGAAGACGGAACCAGCTTCCGTGCGCGGGTTGGCAAATGTGCGCAGATGCAGGCGTGGCTCGTTGATCAACGTCGTGATCGGTGAATGCCCGGATGAAGCGACCGTTGTCGAACCGCTGGTCGCCGTAGCGCCATAAGGACCGGTGGTAACGCTGGTCGTTGCGGAAACGACGTATGAGCGCTCAATCACCTCGCCGGGCGGCAGGTTCGATGCAGTCCAGGTGATGATGTTCCCGGAGATGCTGCCGCCGTCGTTAATAGCAATCAGGCTGGTATTCGCAGGCAAGGTGGCGGTGATGGTCACACTGTCGAGCGCCTGCATACCGCTGTTGGCGACGCGCAGCGTATAGGTGAACGGCTCGCCGGGTGCGGCTGTTGAAACGTGGAACAGTTCAGGAAACGGTTCCTCTGCATCCGGCGGAAGCACGGCATACGGTCCTGTCTGGATGACATCGACGTGCGGTTCGTCATTGATAATCGCCACGATCCAGTCCGCAAAGGTTGCCGTGCGGGCATACACGCCAGGGAAATCGGGCCAGGCGCATCCCTGACCAAAACTGACGATACCAGCGTGGAGCAGACCGCCGAGACCATCCGAAACCATCAGCGGACCGCCGCTATCGCCCTGACAGGTGTCAACTCCGCCGCTCGGCAGAATGCCAGCACAGAGGTGCTCGATGCCCAGCGCACGGTCATAGCGGGCATTGCACACAGCGTCGTCCACAATCCGAACGACCGCCTTGTGGGCAATATCCGGCTGTTGAACGCCGGTCTGCGGCAACAAATTTCCCCAACCGGCGATCTGCGCTTCAACGCCAGAGGCGAAGCGTTCCGCATCGGCGGGTGTGGCAATCCGCAGGGTGGCGCCCACGTCCACCGAAGCGTTCAGGCGCAGCAGCGCGACGTCATTGACCAGTGCATAGCCTGAGATGTACAGGGGATGGACAATGACCTCCGCCACCGAATGCCGCTGGTCCGGCTGAACCTGGGTCAGATTCTGCTGACCCGCGAGCACCTCGATCGCCCCAGGCGGAGCGACATTGCCGTCGTCAACCAGGCAGTGCGCAGCCGTGAGCACCCACTGCGAACTGGACGCCGGCGCGCCATCGTCGATCAACGCACCGCCGCAGAACACAACAGCCTCGTCCTGAATGCTGGCCAGAAGCAACCCGACCAGCCACGGATAGTCGCCGGGGTCGACGGGAACGCCGCCGACCACGTTCGGCGGCACGACGGGCGTTGGTTCTGTCCGCTGCGCTCCTGCCCCCGCCAGGGTAGCGCCGATCAATGCCAGCAGAGCGCTGAGGAGAGCGAAGAAACGGAGATGTGTGTGCATTGATGCCTCCTGGTATGTTTAAGGATGCTATTGTTGTCAATATTGACAATATTCAAAACGAGTGCGGTTGTCAAGCCGGAACCAAAGCCTGCCTGTGCCGGCTCTACTGGATGGGTTGCTTGATGTTCCACAGGCGCCGCCTCACGACACGTCCTCGTATGCTGCGAATTCTGCGAAAATTCGCAGATTCTGCTTGATATGTGGGAACAAGTGGTATATAATCACCCTCAAGTGGGAGAAAGTGGGGTAAAGTGGGGGAACAATACACAAGTTCTCAATCCCGGATAGAAGAATAAAAACATATGTTCTAATTTTGTTCGATTGTTCACGTGTGCATCCAGGGTTGTTTCATTCGCTGATAGCGTAGTGCGTCCCAACCGGTGCATTGTTGCAATCGGACGGCTAGTTCAGGCGAATCATCGTGTTTCTGGGTGAATACGAACATACGATCGATGACAAGGGTCGCCTGGCGATACCGGCTCGTTTTCGTGATGCACTCAGCGAAGGGGTAGTCATCACGCGCGGTTTCGATAAGTGTCTGGTAGGGTTTCCGCGCAGCGTCTGGGAGGAACTGGCGCGACAGGTGAGCAGCCTGCCGATCGGCAGCGAGGAAACGCGGCAATTGCAGCGTATGCTCTTTTCGGGCGCCGCCGACATGACGCTCGACCGACAGGGGCGCATTCTCATTCCGCAGAACCTGCGTGAATTTGCCGAACTTGGCGATCAGGCGATTATTGCCGGGCTGAATCGCCACTTCGAGATCTGGTCGCCGCGTCGCTGGCAGAATGTGCTGAGCGCAATGGACGCCAACGCGAGTATGTTTGCGCAAAAACTGGCAGAGTTGAGGTTCTAGGGTTGAAGGCGAGAGGCGAGAGGTGAGAGGTGAGAGGCGAGAGGTGAGAGGCGAGAGGTGAGAGGTGAGAGGCGAGAGGTGAGAGGTGCGAGGCGAGAGACGAGAGGCGAGAGGTGCGAGGTGCGAGGCGAGAGACGAGAGGCGAGAGGTGCGAGGTGCGAGGTGCGAGGTGCGAGGCGAGAGGCGAGAGGCGAGAGGTGCGAGGCGAGAGGTGCGAGGTGCGAGGCGAGAGGCGAGAGACGAGAGGCGTGAGGGGTGAAGGTTGCAGGTGGGAAGGTTACGGTTGAGAAGAGGGAAGGTTAACCCCTAACCCTAACCCCCTGGTTCTCAGTTCTCAGTTCTCAGTTCTCGGTTCTTGGTTCTCAGTTCTCAGTTCTTGGTTCTCAGTTCTCAGTTCTCGATTCTCACCCCTCAATCCTCACCCTTGCCACGTCCATCCACTGCGCTCCCGGCACGGCGTGCAGCCCCCAGCCGAACCTGCCGCGCGGCGTGGCGATCAGCCACTGGTTATCGACCCAAGCAACGAAGCCGAGCGGTCCGCGCGGTGTATAGTCGGTTTCGTGGACGACCTGATCGTCAATCAAAAAACGCGCGCCGCTAGTGAGCCATTCGAGGGTGTAGGCGCGGAATGTGTCGTCCGGCGGCGGGATGAGCGCCTCGCTGACCGCAAGTGCGCGTTGGACGCGCTGCCAGAGGCGGTCGTACACGCCAGGCAGTCGATTTGCCAGCAGCACCAACGGCGCTGCCGGCGCCCATACCAGTGCGCGACGGGTCGTAGCATCGATCGTGGCGACTTTCCAGCCAAAACCGGGGACGCTGTGCGCGAGCGGCATATCGGCAGGCGGCGAGGCGTAGAAGAACCAGATTGCAGCGGGCAACACCGGCAACACCTTGCCGATCGGCGAAATCGGTGCATTCCAAAAGCCGAAGCCCGCCGTTCCCTGAACCGGCGTCCCTACCCGCGCCACAACGCTCATGCGTAGCGGCGCGCGCCAGGGAAAGCGCTCACGCGGCAGACCGGTGTAGTCGTCGATTTGTGCATTGGCGTAGCGCCGATTTGTCGCACCGGCCACGATCAAACGCAGACCATCCGGCGTCACGACCAGGCGCCCGCCGCCGGTCTGGGTGCGTCGCCAACAGGGCTGCGGTCTTGGACGAAATGTCTCATTCATACCCATTTCCTGAAACAACCACGCCCCCGGATCGCTCCAGGGGCGCAGCCGCGCCACGGTCACGGGGGCGCGTGCAGGGCATGCAACCTGGGCATGGACAACCAGCCTAGGCGCAGCCACGCCACGGTCGCGGGGGCGCGTGCAGGCCTGCACCTTCATTATTACCGACAGTCGTAACCATTCAGTAACCATTCCACACGGTTATGGGCTTGTATATGGTATTACAGGTTGTCGATGATTATCGGCTCGACCGGATCGGCGAGTTCAAATCCCAGGATGCGCGAGTAGAAGAAGAGTTCGGCTTCCAGCGCGCGAATGATCGTCTCCGCCTTGCGGAAACCGTGCTGCTCACCCTCGAATGCCAGATACGTCACCGGAATGCCCTTTGCGCGCAGCGCCGCCGCCATCCGTTCGGATTGATCCGGCGGCACGACTTTATCTTCCAACCCTTGCAGGAAGATCACCGGGCAGTTAAGCTGTTCGATATGGTGGATCGGCGAGCGTGCGTGGTAAATATCGACGCGCTCAGGGTACGGTCCTACCAGCCGGTCGAGGTAGCGCGACTCGAACTTGTGCGTGTCGCGCGCCAGCGCCTCCAGATCGCTGACGCCATAGTAACTGGCGCCGACTTTGAACACGGCACGGAAGGTGAGCGCTGCCAGGGTGGTATACCCGCCTGCGCTGCCGCCGGCGATGATCAGGCGATCCGGGTCTGCCAGCCCCTGCGCTGCCAGGTACATCGCCGCATTGCAGCAGTCATCGACATCGACAATGCCCCACCGGCCGTCGAGGCGCTGCCGGTAGGCGCGCCCGAAGCCGGTGCTGCCGCCATAGTTCACATCCATCACCGCAATGCCGCGACTCGTCCAGAACTGAATGCCGGGATCGAACGAGGCCGAGGTTGCGCCGGTCGGTCCGCCATGGCTCAGGACGAGCAACGGCGGCTTTTCGCCTTCCGGTGCGCGAAAGTCGCAATTGTGCGGCGGGTAGTAAAAGCCGAACGCCGTCACGCCGCCTTCGGTCGGAAACTCGATCACCTGCGGCGTCGAAATATAGCCGGGGTCGATCTGCGTCTCCATCGAACGGCGGACGGTCGTCAGCGCGCCATTCGCCAGATCGAGCATCACCAGTGCGGCCGGCGCGGCGGGTGATGCGCCAATGAAGACAACCCTGCCGTCGGCAGCGCGTGGACCGGTGAACCCGAAATCGCTGAACGGCAGGTCGAGCGGCGTTAACGTTCCGCGCTGCACGTCGAGCGTTGCCATCTTTTGCTCACCGCGCTCGATATATGTGCAGACCAGGCGATCTGCCGACTCGACGGCATAGGTGCGTGCGCCGAAGACCCAGAGTGGCAGACCGAACTCGGCTTCCATCGGGCAGATCGCTTCGACAGCGCCGTTGCGCCAGCGGTAGAGGTTCCACCAGCCGGTGCGCTCGGCGACGAAGTAGAGCGCACCGTCAGGTCCCCACGCTGGCTGAAATGCCGCGTCATCAGGACCGCCAGCGATCCGTTCCCCCGGTCCTGGCGATCCATCCTCACGCGCTGGCGCGACCCACAGTTCAGCGGCATCCCACGGCATGTTCGGATGGTTCCAGGAAAGCCACGCCAGCCATCGCCCATCCGGGCTGAGCCGCGGATTGGCGTAAAAATCCGCGCCTTCGACCAGCACCTGTTGTTCTGCGGTTCCGTCGAGCGGAATGGCGACAATCGTGTTGACCGCCTCACCGCCGCTGGAGTGGTCCTCACGAACGCCAATCAGCCGGTTGCGCTGGCGGTCAACCTCAAAGTCGGCGTAGCGCAGCGGCGCTTCGGGCGTGATCGGCTCCGGCGCTGCGCCGAGTTGCTGGCGGTAGAGGCGCTGATCGGCAAAGTTGCTGAAATAGACGATCCCCCGATCAACCGTGTATGGCGCTCCCCCGTATTCGTGGACGCGAGTGCGGACATTGAAGCCGGGCGGCGTCACATCGGCGATCGCGCTGTCGGCGGTGCGCCGCACCACGACTACGCGCCCTCCCTCGGCGGGACGACCTTCGAGCCAGTAGATGTCGTCGCCGTCGAGGACAACGGTGTTGAGCGAGACCCCCGATGTTGCGACCAGTGCAGCGGTGATCGGCGAGCGCCACGAGCCGTAGGGTGCGGTCTGCGGATTGGTCATCGCGTTTTCCTTTGTTGACATGCGGGTATAACTTCGGTTATACTCAGAACCATGAAAACAGCCATTTCTCTTCCCGATGCCCTCTTTCACGAGGCAGAACAATTTGCTCAGGCGCATGGTCTCTCGCGGAGCGAACTGTATGCGCGTGCGCTGGCGTTCTATCTCCAGGTTCACCGGCGGCAAAGCATTACCGATGCGCTCAACCAGGTGTACGCCGATGAGCCGGGCGTCCTCGATCCCGCACTGCACGCTGCACAGGCGGCCATTCTGGTAAATGAGGACTGGTGATGCACCGTGGTGAGATCTGGTGGGCCAACCTCCCTGATCCGCAGGGTTCTGGCGCTGGCTATCGCCGTCCCGTGTTGATTATTCAGTCTGATGCGTTCACTGCCAGCCGCCTGAACACCGTCATTGCTATCGCCATCACTGGAAATCTTCGTCTGGCTGCGGCGCCCGGCAATGTCTTCCTCTCCGCCTCAGAGTCTGGATTGCCTCGTGACGCGGTTATCAACGTTGCGCAAATCGTCACACTCGACAAAGGCGCGCTCGATCAAAGAGTTGGCTGGCTGACAGCGCGCACGATGCACAACGTTGAACAGGGAATCCGACTGGCGCTCGAATTATAACGGATGTTTTGCGGCTGCCTGGTCTATTCCTGCGCACGAGAATCGCGCAACCGGTAGAGCATCTCTCCCGCTTTCGGAACGAGGAGCACGCCTTCCGCCTCGCGCCCTGCCCAGGTTGCGGGGTCAATCGTCGCCGGGTCGCGGTAGCCGACATTGTGCGCCGCACAGCGTTCCGCCGAAATGCCGGTCGCCAGCGTCACCCGGATGCGCGGTCGTTCGCCGTGGAGCGGGTCGTACTCGCCTACGCCAGCCAGGTGCGTGCTGTGCGCCAGGACGCCCCACGGATAGTGCTGGAAGCGGTCCCACTGTTTGACGAAATAATCGCGCATGTGGTATCCGATGACTGCCAGGGTTGCGCCGTGGGTGACGCTGAACTCGGTGATGTGCGGCGCGTAGATGATCACCTCGCCGCCGTCCGCCACCACCGGCTCGACTTTGTACATCCCCTTGGCGGCGGTCCACATGTCCTGGTACATCGACGGCACAACTGACAAGACCTGCTGGAAGGGGCGATCAACGTAGCGAATGTGCACCTGCGCTGAGAGTTGTGCCGCTGCCTGCCACGCCTCTTCCGGCGGACCGGTGAAGATGCCGCATATCTGCCCGTTTTCTGGCGCAACGACGACCGCCACGCAGTACTTTGGCGTCGGCACGAGCGCCGCCGCGCGGTCAATCAGGCGGCGCACCGGTGTAACGCCCGGTACGCCGATGATTGCGTAACTAGTGATCAGTGCGCCAAGCCAGTGCGAGACGTCAATCACCTCGCGCCCGCTGATGCCGGGGAACAGATATTTGTTGCCGCCGGAAAACCCGACCACCTCGTGGGGGAAGACCGGCCCGCAGATCAGCAGACAGTCGTACTCCAGCGCCATGCGGTTGATCCGCACCTCGACCGGCACAGCCAGCCGCCCATTGCTCAGGGTTTCGATCTCGGATGCGGGAATGACGCCGACCGATGCAAAGGTTGCAGGGTCGTCCCAGCGATGGTTGAACACGCGCACGCCGCGAAAGGTCGTTTCCCATTCGCCTGGGCGCACCCCCAGATGGCGGTCGATCTGCGCATCGGTCATTGGTTGGTGGGTGCCGAGGGCGATCAGCACATCGAGCGCAGCAACGCGCGACGCAAGCGCGGTGTGGATGCAGCGGAACAGCAACGGTAGCGGCACGGTGCGCGTGCTGTCCGGGACAATCAACAAGACCCGCTTGCCATCGACATCGAACGACGCCATTCCCTGATGCACGATTGCGGCAATCTCATCGTCCATCTTCATGCCTTTTCCCTTCGCACCTGCAATCTTATTGGAACCACGGAGGGCACAGAGAAGGGGATCATCTCCCATTTCACATTCAACGTTCAAAGTGCAATGTGCAACGATAACCCTCAAACCTTTCCCCCCTCCTCCGCCTGCCGTTGTCGTCCACGAAGAACACGAAGGCGCACGAAGGATGCTATAATCAAACGTATGTCAATACGCACGCGCCTGACACTTTCATACGTTGGTTTTTTTGCGATTGCGCTGCTCACGCTGCATGTCGGATTGTACCTCATTGTGCGCAGCGTGTTGTTGAACAGCGTCGATAACGAGTTGCGCCTGGGCGTCGAGGTATTGCGCCGCGGATTTGCCGAGAGCAATCAGACGGCCTACGGCTACTTCCGCGACGACCAACTACGCGCCATTCTGCTACGCCAGCCGCCGGTGCGCGATTTCGAGGCGACCAGTCTGTATGTTCAGTTCTTCGATGCCGACGGCGATCTCGTCGGTCGCTCGCCGAATATCGGCGATGGGGACCTGGCGGCGGCGCTCACGCTCGACGAACAGCGTCTGGCGCTGGCGCTCGACGGCACGGAACAGATCACGACCGTTGAATATGGCAACGTTCACATACGCGAGTTGGTGGCGCCGCTTCGGTATTTCAATCCGGTCACACGTCGCGAGGAGATCGTCGGGGTCTTGCAGGTCGCGCGGTCGATGGCGGAAATTCGCTATGCGCTGCAACTCCTCTTCTATGCGCTGACAGTCGGCGGCGTGGTGGTGCTGCTTGCGGCGGCGCGCGGCGGCGCATGGCTGACGCGCGCCGCATTTCGCCCGATTGATGAAATTGCACAGACGGCGCAGAGCATTGTGCGCGCCGAGGACCTGAGTCGTCGCATTCCTGTGCCGCCGGCTGCCGATGAATTGCAGCGCCTGACGATTACGGTCAACGATCTGCTGGCGCGGCTGGAGGAACTGTTCAACCATCAGCGCCGTTTTATTGCCGATGTGTCGCACGAACTGCGCACACCGCTGACGGCGATGCAGGGCAATCTGGAAGTGCTGGCGCGCGGTGCAGCGCGCGACCCGCAGTTGCTGAACGAGTCGCTCGATGATATGCGGCGTGAAGTTGCCCGCTTGATCCGTATGGTCAACGACCTGCTCTTGCTGGCGCGCAGCGACGCCGGGATTCAGATTCGGCGCGAGCCGGTGGAACTCGATACGCTTTTACTCGAAACCCTCCGTGAATTGCGTCCGCTGGCAGGGCAGGTGCAGTTGCGCATCGGCGAGGAGGATCAGGTCATCGTCATTGGTGACCGTGACCGTATCAAGCAGGCGCTCCTGAACCTCGGCGTCAACGCGATCCAACACACGCCGCCGGGCGGCGCCGTTACGCTGAGCCTCGCCAGGCGCGACGGATACGCCGCGCTCAGCGTCGTTGATACGGGGTACGGCATTGCGCCGCAGGACCTGCCGCACATCTTCGAGCGCTTCTACCGCGCCGACCGGTCGCGTTGCCACAACGGCGGCGGTGCGGGGTTGGGGTTGTCTATCGTTCGCTCGGTGGTCGAAGTGCATGGCGGGCAGGTGTTGGTTTCCAGCGAACCGGGTAAAGGGAGCATTTTTACGATGCTCTTGCCCCTCGCGCCTCAGCCGGAAGGCGCCATGTTGCCGACGCCCAATATACCGGACGGTGTTCCCCAGACCGCAGAGACCCTGTGATGCAGACTGCTGCACATACCCTATCAACAATGTCGTGACGCGGAATCTTTGCGCCTTTGTGTGAACCTAACTGGCAGAGTAGTGAAACATGCTGATTGTTTTTGGGGTGCTGACGCTGACGGTCATTCTGTTCGCCAGTGATCGGCTCCGTCTCGATGTGGTTGCGCTGCTAGCGTTACTGGCGCTGCTTTTGAGCGGCATCCTCACGCCAGCCGAGGCGCTTGCAGGGTTCTCGGACCCGATTGTGCTGATCATCGCCGCGTTGTTCATCGTGGGCGCCGGATTATTCCAGACCGGCGTCGCCGATGCGTTGGGGCAGCAACTCATGCGTTTCGCCGGCGTCGGCGAAGCGCGCCTGATTGCTGCGATCATGCTGATTGTTGCGTTGCTCTCGGCATTCCTCAGCTCGACCGGAACCGTAGCGGTTTTTTTGCCGGTGGCGGTCAGTCTGGCACGACGCGCCGGCGTCAGCCCGGCGAAACTGCTGCTGCCGCTGGCTTACGGTTCGCTCATCGGCGGCATGCTGACAGCCTTCGACGTTCCACCATCGGCAACACACCCTCATCGCCGGTGAGCCGCGCGCTCACCGGCGCAGTTTCCCCGTCAACGACCACGCGCAGATCAAGCGCGTCGTACATTGCCGCCTGCTCTTCCGGCGTCGGCGGCGACGCCGGCGCCGCCTTAAGGTTCCGCACCGTCTCCAGCAGCGCGTCGCGGTTGACCCGCCGCGCCGCATCATCCGCCAGCAGCGTATCGATCCGCGCCAATTCCGCGTGCGCCGCGCTTTTCATGGCGTCGTACTGACGCTTCGCCCCGATGAAGGCGTCGAGGTCAAGCGCGCCCGCCGTGTACGCGTCAATCAGGCGGGCAATGCGTCGGTCTGCATCCCCGATGTGCGCAGCGTAGGCGGCGCGTTCGCGTTCCAGTTCCCTGCGCCGATCCGCTTCCGTCGCCGTTGCTTGTTCGATGGCGTCCATCAAACGCGCCTCATCAAGCACGACGGTTGAGACCCATTGCCACACGACGGCTTCAAGGCGTTCAGCGCGGACGTAGGCGGGCTTGGCGCAGCGCCGGACTGCTTCTTTGTCCTTCCCTATGCACGTGTAGTAGCGGTAGACCACGCCGCGCATGTGAACCGGATTGCCGCCGCACGCATTGCCGCAGGCGCAGCGCACGCGGGTGCGAAGTGCGTAGAACCGCTTGGCGACGCGGCAGGCGTTTTGTTTGTTCCGGTCGAGTTGTTCGTTTGCGCGTTGCCAGAGACCGGCGTCAACCAGCGCCGGAACCGCGACGCCTGTGTTGTAGGCGTCGTACACCTGTTCGCCGCGATACACGGGGTTGCGGATAATACCCTGCACTGTGCCGTGATACCAGTGCGCCGCCGCTTTGTGGCGCGTATTGCCCGGCGGCGCGACGCCCGCTTCTTCGAGACGCGCTGCAATGGCGCGGGATGAAACCCCATCGGCTGTCCACGCGAAGATGCGGCGCACCCATTCCGCTTCTGTCGCGTCAGGTTCCAGCGCCTTTGTGCGCTTGTTTCCGGTGTAGCGATACCCATAAGGCGGGGTGACGCCTTGACCGAGAATGCGCCCTTCGGCGACTTTCTGGCGTTTGCCGTGCATCGAGCGTTCCCGGATTTTGAGTCGCTCGAACTCGGCGAATGCGCTTTCGATGGTATCGAACAAGCGCCCCTCTGCGGTTTCCGCCGACTGCCCGCGCGTCACGGCGTGGAGTTGCACGCCCGCGCCGGACATCTCATCGCGCAGCAGAAGCATATGCGCAACGTTGCGGGAGAGCCGATCTAGCGCGTAGACGATGACGACATCGACCGCGCGGGCTGCAAGCAAGTCGCGCATCCGGCGCAGCGCCGGACGCTCCAGCACGGCGCCCGACATCGTGTCCGATAGTTCCGCAACGACGCGCCAGCCTCGCTCTTCGGCGTAGCGGCGCGCTGCCGCGAGCTGGCTGGGGATCGAGAAGTTGTCGCCCTGGTCTTCGGTGCTCACTCTGGCGTAGATCACTGCGTTCATCACGCATCTCCTTGAGGTCAACGAGGCGACTGGGGAAGCCCCGTTACCCGCGTCGCCAACACGTCGCGCGGACATTAGTAGTCTTACTTGAAACGCAGTATATCACACGACACACGATTAGTCAAGTTTTGCTTGATATGTCTAGTGATACGCGATACAATGGCAGCGACACTGCGCCGGTTGCGGTATGCTATCATAAGGAGGTGATTACCGTGCGAAGCAACATCTATCTTCTCATGGCTCAGAAGGCGCAGCGTGAACGGCGTCATATGACGCTGCGCACCGTCGCCGAGGAAACGGGCATCTCGTACTACACGCTCAACGCAATTGCCAAAGAGACCATCAAGGAGTACCCCCGCGACGTGCTGGCGCGGTTGTGCGTGTACTTCGGATGCGGCATCGGCGATCTGCTGACGCTTGTTGAGGTTCCCGACCCTCCATCCCCCGCCACTGTCGCCTCACGCACGTAGTCGAGGAGACGACCATGCGTCTGCATTACATCACAACCGACAGCGCTGACGATCCAAATCCAGCGCCGCGCCTGCCGGACTGGGACGCGCCCGCGGCGCTGCTGGCGTTGTACGACCTCCCCGGCAAACTGGCACGCGTGCAGATCGAACCCTCGTCGCCGCTCGTTGGCCAGACGCTGGCACAGGCGAGCCTGCGCACTCGTTACCGCGTGAATGTGGTCGATATCGAACCGCATACGCTCCAGGGTGTGACGGTTGCGCCGCGTATGGCCAGTTCGGATGTGACGCTGCAACCGATGGATGTGCTGCTGCTCAAAGGTTCGGCGGAGGATGTTGCGCGGCTGGCGAAAGAACAGCACATGCGCGTGCTGGCGACCAGCGTCAGCCCCGGCGACCTGATCACCGAGGAAACCGGGATTGTGGAACTGGTGCTGACGCCGCGTTCCCGCTTGATCGGGCAGTCGTTGCGCGAAGCGCGCTTCCAGGATACGTATCAGGTGCTGGCGCTGGCAATCCTGCGGTTGGGCGCCCCGCTCGACGCGCCAACATCGCGGGTGGAACTGCGCTTTGGCGATACGCTGCTGGTACAGGGAACCTGGGAACGGATCGCCTCACTGCTCGATGAACGCAACGATTTTGTGGTGGTTGGCGACGTGCGCCGTCCGCCAACCACCCGCGCGCTGACCCGACGCGCGCCGATTGCGCTGGCAATCATGCTGGGCATGCTGACCCTCATCTCATTCGATCTGCTGCCTATGGTGACCGCCGTGCTGCTGGCTGCCGTCGCCATGGTGCTGACCGGCTGCGTGTCGATGGAAGAGGGGTATCGGGCGATCAACTGGGAGAGCGTTGTGCTGATCGCCGGAATGTTACCGATGGCCACCGCGCTCGACAAGACCGGCGGGTTGCAACTGATGGCAAGCGGTCTGACGGCAACGCTTGGCGCGCTGGGTCCACTGGCGCTCATGGCAGGGCTGTTTGTGCTGACGGCGCTCTTCAGTCAGTTCATTTCCAATACCGCAACAACCGTGCTGATGGCGCCAATTGCGTTGCAGGCAGCGGCGGAACTCAGTGTATCGCCCTACCCGCTGCTGATGACCGTCGCCATTGCAGCATCAACCGCGTTTGCCACCCCGATTGCCTCACCGGTCAACACACTGGTGCTGGGACCAGGGGATTACCGCTTCAACGATTTTGTGCGGATTGGAACGCCGCTGCTCGTCCTGGTGCTGATCACGTCGCTCCTGGTCATGCCGGTTGTGTTTCCGCTGTGATACTGAAATAAAAGGAGAAAAGATTATGAATCGCCACGACATCCGTCTGCTCCAGGCAGTGCGGCACTATCCGTCGGTGACGATCACGCTGCCAACGCATCGCACATCACCCGACAACAAGCAAGACCCGATCCGGGTGAAGAACCTGGTGACCGAAGCGACGAACCGGTTGCTGGGCGAATTCCAGCGGCGCGAGGTCGAGCCGCTCCTCTCCCGGCTCGATGCGCTGGTCAATGATATCGACTACCGCTACACGCTCGACGGGCTGGCGTTATTCGTCAACCGCGACATCGGGCGCAGGTTCATCCTGCCGTTTACCCTGCCGGAGCGGGTGGTCGTCGACGAGACGTTCTGGACGCGCGGGCTGGTCTTTGCGCTCAACCGCACCCCGCGGTATTGGGTGCTGGCGCTCAGTGAGCAACCGACGCGCCTGTTTGAGGGGGTGCGCGAGCATCTCCAGGAAATTACCGACGAAGGCTTCCCGATGACCCATACCGGTCCAGGCGGCGAGCGCGGCCTGCCCAACGACCCGGCGATCAACCGGTCGGCATACCGCGATGAACGCCACCGTCAGTTCTTCCGCCAGGTCAGCGCTGCGCTGACGCCGTTCATGAGCGATGACCCGCTGCCGCTTGCGCTGGTCGGCGTGGATCGCTATCTCGCCTTCTTCCGCGAGGTATCACCGCATGCCGGTGCAGTGGTCACCACGCTGACCGGCAACCACGACAAAACGCCCGCCCACGACCTCGGAAAACTGGTGTGGCCCCTGGTCGAACAGAACCTTGCCATTCGCCGCGCCGAGGCGCTGAAAGAACTGAATGCCGCAGTTGGCGCGCAAAAATATGCCTCGACGCTTGGCGAAGCGTGGCGCTTCGCCCACGAAGGTCGCGTGGATGTGCTCCTCGTTGAAGAGGACTACCATCAGGCAGTGCGGGTTGCCGACGATGGCATGACGCTGACGCCGGTCGATGATCCAACCCTGCCGGGAGTCATTGAGGATGCCGTGGACGAGATTATTGCCATGGCGCTGGACAAAGGCGGGCGCGTGGTGTTTGTCGACAACGGCGCGCTGCCGCAGCATCAGCGCATCGCAACCATTTTGCGCTATTGATCGATGAACCGTGATGACACGCTTGCAACCATGCGCGCGGCCGGTCGTCCGCTCGCTGAGATGGTCGGTCTGCCGCAGCGTGGCGTCGGACCGTTGCCAACTGCGCGCCTGATTGTGGATAAGGCGACGCGCGATCGCATCGTCATCTTCGATCCGTCGCTGGCGCCACACCTGCGACGGGTGGTGCGAAGCGCAGATGTGCGACCGTGGTCCTGCGACGCGCCGTGCTATGTGATCTTCCTACCATCAGGATGGACGGCAGCAACGTTCGGCGCGGGCATAGATGCCGCACAGGCATGGGAACGCATGGCAGAGCGCTGCCCGCCCCTCCAGCAGCATCTCGCCCCCGCCGCTGCGTCCCATCCGCCTGATGAGACGTGGTGGGAACGTTCCACTCCCGATGCGACCATCTTCGCCCAACCGCGCATCATCTGGTCCGTTGCCAGCGTTGCGCAGCGCTTCGCGCTGACCGAACCCGGCTGGCTGGCAGGACCGGGCACGTGCCACGCGCCCGGTTCCTTCTTCCTGCTCGGCATACTGATGAGCCGCCTGGCATGGCGGGCGCTGGCGGTTGAATGTCAGGCGGGCAAGGTCTACCGGCTTACGCCGGAGCGCATCGGGCGGCTGCCGATCCCCGACGCGCCGGAAACCGAGCGCGCAGTAGTGGAGTCCCTGGCGCACCGCATCGTCACCCTGACACGCGAACGGGCGCTGCTGGAGCGGCAGTTCACGCAGCGGCTGGTGAAGGACTTCGGTCCGCCAGGCGCGACGCCAGGGGCGCGGCTGGAGCGCTGGTGGGAACTGGAGTTCGACGCGCTGCGCGCAGAGATCGCCAAACGCTTCGGCGGCGACATCCCGGCGCGCTTTCGCGAGCCGTGGGCGGCTCAGCACGCCGACGCCGTCGCGCGCCGCGTCGCGTTGAGCGACGCCATCGCATTCGCGAAAGATGCACTGAACGCGCAGGTGGAAAGGGTGTATGGGGTGGGGCCGGGGAGGTGACGGTGGAACAGGTTTGGCGGGAGATTATTATCTTCGCGCTAGATCGTATAATATACGCGCCACGATGTGCCGAAGGAGCAGGATGGAGATTGTCATCGATGAATCCCGACTTTCTCGATGCTCATGACCGCCACTGGAACGACGCCGAGTATCTCTTTGCGGCATTGCGTTGGGCGAATGCTGATCACCTGTATGGATTGTCGGTGGAGTGTGGCCTGAAGCGTCTCATGATCGCTTTCGGAATGCCGGTAACGACAAGCGGCAATCCACAAAGAAGCAGTGATCGGGTTCATGCAGATCAGGCGTGGACACGGTACGAAACCTATCGTTCAGGTCATCCTAGCGGCAGAGGCTATACCTTACCGCTGACCAACCCGTTCAATAACTGGCGCATTTCCCAACGCTATGCTCACCAGAGCAACTTCAACCAGGCGCATGCTCAAACTCATCGTAATGGGGCTGAAATTGTGCGAAATCTGGTGGAAGAAGCGAAGAGGAGCGGATTAATATGACCACCTTTGATCACATTATCCCTGCTATAACCAATATTCTGGAAAGCCATCGCGAGGATCTGGCTCGAATGGGAGACATGATTATCAATCGTGATCTCAACGGTCGAGTACGATTAATAGTAAGCGAGACTGTACAGGAAGACGACACCTCACGGCAATTTCTGACAAAGATTGCCGGTCTCATGTATGAACGCCTCGGGTCTCATGCCTTTCCTCCTGAACATGCGGTGATTTATGAAGCGCATATTGAGGCGCTACTAAAAGACAAGCCGGGGATGAAACTGGAGGGTTTTCCCGCCATTCGATTTGTTGATCGTCTGGCAACAGAGAGCGACTGGACAACGATCTCGACGATTACTCCCGGAGTGCCTCGTATTGTCTTCTATTCGCTCAAAGGCGGAGTCGGGCGCTCAACCGCGCTTGCAGCGTCAGCCTGGACGCTCGCACAACGAGGAAAGCGCGTTTTGGCGCTCGATCTCGATCTTGAGTCGCCAGGACTATCATCCGCGCTCCTCGCTGATGATCGTCAGTCGACCTATGGCATTACAGATTGGCTGGTTGAAGATCTGGTAGATAACGGAGATGCTGTGTTTGATGAGATGGTTGTCATCAGCACACTGTCTCGCGAGGGCGAAATCTATATTGTTCCTGCGCATGGCCGTGAGCCAGGAGAGTATATCTCCAAACTCGGACGTGTCTGGATGCCTAAAATCTCCAGAACAGGCGATCGTGAGATCTGGTCACAGCGCCTTCGACGACTTATCGAGGCTTTGGAGAAACGCTGGCGTCCAGACGTTCTGTTGATCGACGCGCGCGCTGGCATTGATGAGATGGCATCAGCCTGCATTACCGATCTAGGGGCGAACCTTGTGCTCCTGTTCGCGGTTGATAGTGAACAAACGTGGACGGGCTATCGTATTCTTTTTCGTCACTGGCGTATATCAGGTGTCGCACGCGACATTCGCGAGCGCCTGCAACTGGTTGGAGCGCTAGTCCCTGAACGTGATCGTGAACGCTACCTTGACGGGTTGCGTGATCGCGCCTGGGATTTGTTTGTTGACGAACTCTACGATCCTGTCCCCCCTGAGGAAGATGCAGCAGACCTCTGGAGTTTTGATAGAGCAGATGAAAACGCCCCACATACCCCATGGGCGATTCGCTGGCATCCTGACTGGACGGCACTCCGTTCACTTTACCACCATATGTCGAGTGTCGATACAACAGGCATTGGACTTATCTTCGGTCCTCTTATCGACGGCTTGATCGCAATGATTGATAACCGGAAGAGCGTTCAACGATGAGTAATGTTCAGTCTATTCGCCAGGCAATTGTAGAAGCTCTTCCCATTACGACATCAAACTACGGGGAAGAACCTGATCGGCGTGTGATGTATGTTCCGCCAGCACACATCAAAGCGCTTCGGTTGGAATGTAACATCGTTATTGGCGCTCGCGGCGTTGGGAAGTCTTTCTGGACTGCAGCGTTGGGGTCTTCAAAGTTACGCACTCTGCTTGGCGCTTCGGTAAAGGAATTGGAGAGCGCTGATGTGCGAATTGGCTTTGCTGTAACGCCCAGGATCAACGCATACCCCGACAGCGCCGTGTTCGGACAATTGCTGGAAGCGAACATTGCGGCATACGACATCTGGCAGGCTATCATCGTTCGCTGGCTGGCAGAGAAGCTCGGCGAAATCCTTCCTGTGGAAGACTGGTCCGCAACCGTCGCGTGGGTTAAGAACAATCCTGAACCGCTGGCGCGTCTGGCAGAGCGTGCCAATCGGAAGTTCGAGGATGATCGACGCTACGGTTTGGTGGTCTTTGATGCACTTGATCGGACCAGCAACGACTGGCAAACCATGGATCTGGTTGTGCGTGACCTGCTTCGGGTTGCGTTGTGGCTCAAATCCTTTCCGCGCCTGACCGCCAAAATCTTTCTGCGGGAGGATCAATCCGACCGGACTGTAACCAATTTTCCTGACGCATCGAAGTTGCTGGCAACCAGTGCTGAGTTGACCTGGGCACGTCACGATCTGCATGGCCTCCTCTGGCAAATCCTGTGCAATGCCGCTGGAAGCCGCGGACAGGCGCTGCGATCCATTTATGGCGAGGTGGTGAAGACCCCACTTCATGAGAACGACGGGGTCTGGCAACTCGCTGAAGAAGTCAAACGTGAAAGCGAAGCGCAGCGGGCGCTGTTCGAAAAACTGGCCGGAAAGTGGATGGGAAACGATCCCCGTCGTGGAGTTCCCTACGTCTGGTCGGTCAGCCACCTGGCGGATGGACGTCAGCGCACATCACCGCGTTCATTTCTCGCTGCTATCCGGGTGGCAGCCGAAGACTCGCGCGAACGTTATCCAGAGCATCCATTTTCTCTTCATTACGAAAGCATCAGGCGCGGTGTTCAGCGCGCATCACAGATCCGTGTCGACGAGATGGTTGAGGACTATCCATGGGTCACAGAACTGATGAAACCCCTGCGGGGGTTAACCGTGCCCTGTCCATTTGAAATGATTAAGGAACGCTGGAATGAACATTTCCCTTCAGGGTTGCGCAATACTGCAATAGTTAGCCAACGTCTCCCTCCACAACATATAGCGCAAGGATGGGACGGAGTGTGCAACGATCTGGAGCGAATTGGGATTTTTGAGAAAATGCGCGATAAGCGAATCAATATGCCTGATCTCTATCGCATTGGCTTTGGACTCGGTCGCCGCGGCGGGGTGAAGCCAATATGACAATTCCGGGATGACACGAGATCATCTGTAGATGCACCGATGATGCAACATTGGGAGACGCCCGCAATCGGCAGGATATGGTGGCAGACCAGAACATTCGTATCCACCAGCACTCTAGAGGATGTTATAGACTGTTTTCGCCCTTCGACCCGCTCAGCGCATCGCTCAGCGCGCCGCACATAACGCAACGTTGCGGGGAGTCAGGCGGAAGCCGTCTCAGCGCGCCAGGCAGGGTATCAGGCGGAAGCCGTCTCATTGGTAGTTAGTCCCATCACCCACGCAAGAATGGAGCAAGGAAATGAATATTTATGACACGACTGCGACCAAGATTCGTCAACTGCCTGAATCGCTCGTTCAAGAAGTGAGCGCTTTCATAGACTTTCTGTTGCTGAGACAAGATAGCACTCGCTGGCAACTGTGGAATCAGTTCACCGAGGCGCTGGAACTTTCTGAGATGGGTTTCTCCGATTATTTGTCTAATCTGGAAGACTATGAAAGCCGTCTGGCACATGGAGAAATCCAATGGTAACCATCACACGTGGGGATGTAGTGTTATGCGACCTCAATCCGGTGGTGGGCACAGAACAAGCAGGCGTTCGTCCTGCCATTGTGTTACAAATTGATCGCGCGAATGCTGTCAGCCCCCACACAATCATCGCACTGTTTACCACGAAAATTCGTCGCGCCCTCTTACCCTCTCACGTGGTGGTTCCTGCTGGTGTTGGTGGCTTGACCCAAGACTCAGTCGTGCTTTGCGAGCAGATTCGGGTTATTGATAAATAGCGGATTGTCAAGGTTCTTGGTCATCTGGACGAACCATACCTGCAACAAATAGCAAAAGCATTATGCACCATTCTTGGTTTGTGAGAAAGCAGGTTGCGCCTGACCAGCGCTTGCAGCCAACTGCTGCGCTCGCTGCGCTCGCTTGCGTCAGATAAAGCACGAGCCGTTATACGGCGCGCCGTTGCGAGGGACATTCGCGCGTTGTGCGCGTGTTCCGTGTCGCGCGGAGGCGCAGTGCGTTGTCATCGGCAAACACGCGCAGCATTGTACCGGAAGACACGTCGTGGTACAATGCACATTGCGCATTGGTGAGGACATGAGTGCGGGTGCGTTGACTTTGCCCCATCCGCAAGCCGTATAACACGCGCTTCCATCCGCCGCGAGCGAGCGCAGCGAGCGAAGCGGTCGACTGCAAGCGCAAGCCGTTAGCCAGCGCGTCGTAGACTGGTGAATGACCACAAGCCTCGCAACAGGAGTAAAGACAGTATGAATGCCGTCACCATTCTCTTATCTGATGAACGACTGGAGAAATTACAACAGATAGCCGCCTGTCTTCATGTTACTCCTGAAGAGCTAGTGCGTGTCAGCATCGAAGAATTGCTCTCTCGTCCTGAAGAAGAATTCCGCAGAGCGCTAGAGTACGTGTTACAGAAGAATACTGAACTCTATCAGCGGTTGGCTTGATGCGCTACCTGTCCCTTCGCGAGACGTTGGAAATTTATCAGTGTGTGATGCAACAGTCAGGCGGACTCATCAGCATTCGTGATCTGGGTGCATTGGAGTCGGCGGTAGCACAGCCACGGATGACGTTTGACAGAGAAGATAAGAGATGATACAAGTAGCAGTCAATCAGACAAGATGTTCGCGCGCCCGGTTCGCAAGGCGTAACGATCCCCAACGTGCGTTGGCAGTCGTGGACACATAACTGCGCCCTGGCATCAGCAGCCCCAACGGGGCTTCCACTTGCGGTGAGCGCTGTCGAACCGCGTCCTCAGCGCGGGCGTTCGCCCGCAGCACCCCGGCGTCCCGCCATGCGCGCCGGCAGCAGTGGACAAATGACCGCGCATTGAGTATGAGATTGTTCGGATTGGCGCATAAGCCGCATCTATTTCACCATAACAGACACGGGCGCCCTACTTCCTCCCCGTCGTCTCGCGCCCGAGCAACCCCAGCAGCACCACATACGGCGTCCCCCGGTTCTCCGGGTGGTACTCGAAACGCGCGCGCTCGAAGTGCTGCGTCAGGTACACGTTGCCGTCAGTCGGGTTGACTTCCATCAGCGGCGGCGAAAGCGGCAGACCGAAGAGCGCCAGGCTTTCTTCCAGGGTATACCCCGGTCGCCCATCCAGGTTCAATCCGTGGGACGACCAGTACCGGCGGAACTCTGGCGCAATCGCCTGCCCGGTTTGCGGGAAGTAGAACGGTGCGCGCGGATCACTCTTCGGGAAGTCGAACCAGTTGCGCCCGCTCGTCTCCAGCCGTTCGGCGCCCAATCGTCCGAGCAGCACGTCGTAGGGCGGCGCATTCTGCGGGTGCAGTTCGAGCCGGTTGCGCTCGAACCATTGCGCCCGCACTGTCTTCCCCTCGATCACCATGTCTTCTTCGGGACCGATGGGAAATCCGAACACGGGCAACCCGCCGTTCCGCTCCCAGTACTCGAGCAGCCGGCCACACACTGCAAAACCAGTCTCCGGGAACTGGCGGCACGGTCCCGTCGCCGGTTGCGGCGCCGATCGTTCCGGCGGCGCAGGCGCCGGTTGCGGCGCCGGGGCCTGCGTGGCACGATGGATCAGGAAGATCGGTGATGGACCCAGGCTCAACCCGAAGGCGCCGTTCGCGGCATCGATCTGCGAGGCGTTGCCCCACCGGTCAACCAGTGCGCCCAGCGGCGCCGCCGTCGGCAGATTCACAAATGCGCCTCCTGGCGACCAGAGCGCGTCAATCGTATCGCTGCCGCGCACAAAGCGCACGCCATACGCTTCGGGACCGCTGATCGCCGTCAGATCGTCGAGCCAGATCGTGCCAGACCCGCTGCGACTGTCCGGTTCGTCGTCGAGCACGATAGCAACCAGCGTCGCCGGAAAGTCGAGGCGCAGGTTGCCGCCGCCGCTGATGCGGTTGTACGCCTCGACCTGCCCATTGATCGGCGTGGCGAGGAACGACCACCCCGCGCCGCCGACAAAACCCAGGCGGAACTGGAGCGTTTCTCCTTCTGCATCGCGGAGCCAGACCTTGAGCGCGTGGCCGCTGCCGTCGCCGTAGACCCAGATGCCCAGTTGTCCTGGTGAACCGGGGATCGCGATTGCCGGACGCGGCGTGAAGACCACAAAATCATTGCCGCCGCCGGGGAAGGAGTAGTCGAGACGACCGGCGACGTTGCCGCTGTAGCGTTGGGAACCATCGGCGGAGAACGAGCCGTTCGGTTGATCGCCGCGTCGCCATGTGCCGAACTGCTCGAAATCGACCACTACCTGCCGCGTCCCCAGATCGATCAACCCGACGGGGGATGCGCCCGCGAGTTGCTGGTTCAGCGTGCGGAACGCCGCCAGCGACGGCTTTGGCTGACTCAGATCGGCGGGACCGCCTGCTTTGCGCAGCAAACCGTACAGATTGCGCGGCTCGGTATCCTTCAGGCTGTACCAGATAATCTTTTCGATCCCTGCTGCGCGCAGCAATGTCGAAGCGCGCACCAGAAAGTTTGCCTGCGTCTCCTCGTCCACGCCGCGCGGATCGCGATCGGCGGGACCGGTGGACCAGCCGAACTCGGTCGCCCAGATCGGCTTGCGCCCCAGGCTCTCGACCAGCGTTTTCACCGCGCTGACGTCGCCGGCGCCGATCTGGCCGTTCTCCGGGCTGAACGGATCGACGTAGGGATGGACGGCAAGCGCATCGAACGAACCCCACGCGCCATTCTCAGCAATAGCGCGGATGAAGTCGATGTGCGTTGGAACGATCCCCCCGCTCAACACAACGGCATTTGGATCGGCGGCTTTAATGGCGGGATAGGCGGCGCGCAGCAGCGCAGCGTAGGCGGTAGGATCGGGCTGCGGTTGCCAATAGCGCACATTCTCCGGTTCATTCCAGACCTGCCAGAAGCGCACCCGGTCGCGGTAGCGCGTCACGACCGCCGACGCAAAACGGGCGAAGGCCGCAGGATCGGGCGCATAATAGGACGGCCGGCCAGGCGCATCGCCGGGAAACGGCGTTGCCCAGGCCGGCGCCGTGTTGAGCACGCCGATGATATTGACGCCGCTCCCTGCCAGACGCGAAATGGCGCGGTCGTAGATCGCCCAGTCGAAGCGTCCCTGCTCCGGTTCGAGCCAGTACCAGTGAAAATCCTCGCGCACCCAACCGGCGGAGGTTCCGGCAACCAGATCGACCGGACCATCGAATCCGGCCTGCACCGGATAGCGCGACGCAATATGGGTATTGACGCCGAAATCGGATCGTCCCGGCGGCGCCTGCGCCCCCGCCGGCGCGGGAGACAGCCAGGCAACCAGGAGAGCCAGCGCCAGAAACGGAGAAAGCAGACGATGATGCATACGATGGCTCCTCATCTCGTCCAACAAAAATCGCCATGTGGAATACAACCGGGCAGACGAAGGGAATATCTTCGCCCGCCCATTTCCCAGACAGGCGCTGAGGAGTCTAGCAACGTTTGCGCGGACGCGCAATCTGCTTTGGTGTGCAATATGATGACGATTTGATCACAATCGAGTCATGGAGCGCGCACCCCCAACGTCACCGGCGACCCGCGATCAACCAGTTCACCGCCGCGCGGGATGGAGCTGACGACCACGCCAGGAGCGTACCGGTCGCACAGATCGCCGAGTTTGTCGCACCCCTGGTAATCCGAATACGACCAGGTCAGCCCGGCGGCGACAATCCGGCGAATCGCTTCCTCCTCTGGCAACCCGGTGATATCCGGCATGCGCACCTTGTCGCCAATGCTGACGAAGATCGTCACCGGGTCGCCGCGGCGCAATGGCGTACCTGCTGCCGGTTCGGTGCGGAAGACGAACCCGGCGCTGAGGCGATCCGGCGCGCTGACGACCTGCACCTGGAACCCCAGGCTGTGCAACTGAAACTCGGCATCGACGCCGCGCATGGTGACAACATCAGGTAACGGGATCGTCTCAGGACCGGTGCTGACCACATAGGTGACAACGGTTGAGGCGGTCACGACCGTCGTCGCCGGGGGAAACTGGTCGAACACCAATCCGGCTGAGACGACATCGGAGGCGCGGGGCAGTTCCGCATACGGCAGCAGACCAGCGCCTTCGATGGCCGCAATCGCTGAGCGCTCATCCAGGCCGACGACATTCGGAACAGCCGCCATCTGCGGCTCAGGGGTCGCTGTCGGCTCAACGGTCGGTTCGGGAAGAACGACCGGCGGCGGGCGGGTTCCGCCGCTGAAATGGAACAGGTTATCGAATGTGCCAGTGGCAGCCAGATAGACCACGCCAAGGATCAGGCCGATGAACATCATGCCGAGCAGAAAGACGCCAAGATCGCGACCGCCGCTTGTCGGCGGCGCCTGTGTCACCACCGGCGAGCGCGGCAGCGGCAACGACGTGCGACCGGAAACATTCCCGGCCGGCACAGCCGCCACAGGACCCGGCGCCGATCGCGGTTGCAGCGGACGGGGCATTGCCGGGCGCACAATCGTCGCTTCCTGGCTTGCCGTGCGGTAGGCGCGCAGCATCTGGGCGAACTCGCGCGCCGACGCGGGGCGTTCGTCAGGGTTCTTGCTCAGCGCGGCAAGCACCAATTCCTCCAGGCGCGGCGGAATCTGTGCATTGAACATGCGTGGCGGCGGCGGTTCGGCGCTGACGTGCTGCATCGCCACAGCAACCGCATTTTCGCCGGTGAACGGCAGGCGACCGGTCAGCATTTCGTACAGCGTCACCCCGAGCGCATAGATGTCGGAGCGCGGCGTTGCAGAAAACCCGCGCGCCTGTTCCGGCGAAAGGTAATCCGCCGTTCCAAACGTCACACCGGTTTCGGTCAACGCCGTCGAGAGCGAACTTTTGGCAATGCCAAAATCGGTAATTTTCACTTCACCGGAAGGGCTGACCAGAATATTCTGCGGCTTGACATCGCGGTGGACCATGCCCATCCGGTGCGCCGCTTCCAATCCCTCGGCGACATCTTCGGCAATTGCAACAGCATGATCGATCGGTAGCGGACCGTTGCGCAGGATCAGACTCTTCAGGTCGCTGCCCTCGACGTACTCCATCACAATATAGTGGATGTCGCCGTCCTGCCCGACGTCGTACACATTGACGATGCACGGATGGCGGAGACCGGCGGCAGCCTGCGCTTCGTGATGGAACCGCTGAAGAAACGTGACATCGGCAGCATGGTGTTCGTGCAGCGTCTTGATGGCCACCCGCCGATTGAGGCGCAGATCACGACCGAGGTAGACGCGCGCCATGCCGCCTTCACCGATCTTCTGCTCGAGTTCGTAACGATGATTCAGGATTTTCTTCTGCATAACGCATCAGACGAAGACATGGCGCACAACCCGGCACAGATCGCCAGGCGGCGCCAGACCAAGACGTTCATCGAGAATCGCCAGATTGATGACATCCTCATAGTTATAAGTCAGCAGGGTGCGCAGCGCTGATCGATCGCCCTGCTTTTCGTAGCGATCCCACAGGTACAGCGCATCCCGTCCATTGAGACCATGAGTGATACGGCAGATGCCCAGGCGTTCCTCCACAATCTTGAGACCGCCGCGCAAGCCGCGCCTGCGGCAGATATGCATCAGATCGCAGTGATCGAAATCACGCCTGAGATCGACAAAGAGGCGCTTGTGGATCACCGGCAGATCAAAGGAAGAGCCGTTGAAGGTTACAAGCGTGTTCACACCTTCCAGCGCATCGTACAACGCAGTATCTCGCACGCCGCCGCCGATCAACTGAATAGCGCCGAAATCCGCGCGGTAGATGCCGATCACGCTGATCGCGCCATCAAATGCGGTTTCGATATCGAGATAGGCGCGCACACTGCAATCCTTAAGATCGACACATGTCTCTCGCGCCATTATAGCACGCCAGGTCCGGGCATGAACGGTGCGAACGAGCATCCTCGCCGCGATGCGCCTGGGCTGGCGATGCCCCCCATCCCCCGCGCACTATGCATTACCGGCATATCACGTTGCAGAGGATGCGCCGGGCAGGCGTTCCGCCGGGCGTCCACCTGCGCGGTTCGGCACGCTCACCGCGAGTGGACGCCTCCGTCCCCGTCCACGCAGGCGGACGGTCGGCCGCAGGTCCTTCAGGGACGATTTCAATCGCTGGCAGCCGTAGCGTCGTTTCCTGACCCATCATGCCTGCACCCCATTCACAAGGGTCCGAGCATGCATGGTCAGATAGCAGCCCGCCGCGCCGCCCGACGCGGCGCCCTGAGCCCTGAGCTTGTCGAAGGGTCGAAGGGCTGAACCGTCGGGCTGAGCGCACGAAGGGCGCCGCCGCGCCCGCGCCCCGGTGGGGACGCATGCCCTGACCCAGCCCTGCTGACGCGGGGCTTCGTGCGCGCAGCGCGGGCGTTCACGTCCGCGCGCGCGTCTGCCAGGGACGACGCAGCGCCAAGCGGCAGGCGCAGTGCGGTGGTTCCTGACCCATCAAGACTGCCCCAGCAGCGCTGGCGCGCCTCGCAATGACGGCAGCGCATGGTATAATAGATTTCCCGATCCAGCCTTGAACGAAAGACGATAGTATGACCACGCGCGTCATTCTCGACACCGATCCCGGCATCGATGACTCCCTGGCCATTCTGCTGGCGGTTGCTTCCCCCGAAATCGAACTCGCAGGCGTGACAGTAACCAGCGGCAACTGCCCGCTCGCCGACGGTGTGCGCAATGCGCGCAACGTCCTGGCGCTCGCCGGTCGCTCTGACATCCCGGCATCCGGCGGCATCGCGTTGCCACTCATTCGTCCACTCTACACTGCTCCCGAAACCCACGGCGAAACCGGCATCGGCTTTGCCCGCCTGCCTGAGTCATCTGCACCTGTGAGCCACGAGCACGGCGTTGATCTGATCATCCGCGAAATCCTGGAACATCCTGGCGAGGTGACTCTGGCGGCGGTTGCGCCGCTGACGAATATTGCCGTTGCACTGCGCAAAGAGCCGCGCATCATCAACGCTGTGCGCGAGGTCATCATTATGGGAGGCGCGCTACGCGCCGATGGCAACACCACCTCGCTGGCGGAGTTCAATTTTTATGTCGACCCGCACGCAGCGCATATCGTCCTCGAAAGCGGCATGCCGATTACGCTGCTGCCATGGGACATCTCTCAGCATATCATTCTCACGCAGGCGGATATTGACCGTCTGAGTCGCATTCCATCGCCGATCACGCGCTTCATTGCCGACGCTACCCGTTTTTATATCGAGTTTCACCTGGCGACATTCGGGTTCGCCGGGTGCTCGATCAACGATCCGGCGGTGCTGGCGCTGGCGTTCATGCCCGATCTGGCGCGTACCGAGCCAATGCACGTGGCGGTCGAGTACACGAGCGAATTGACCGCCGGCAAGAGCGTCATCAGTTATATCGGTCCGGCAACCCGCGAGCCGGATGCGCACGACCTGACCGGATACGACACTGCCCGATGGCCCCCGCAGTGGCGACGCGCATTCCGTCCTGCGCCGAATGTGCGTGCAGTCGTCGACTTTGACACACAACGGTTTGTCAACCTCTTCGTCGAACGAATGGAGGCGCTGGCGCGCACCGTGAACGAGACGCCTCAACACCGGAACTCATAGCAGGGAGGCAAAGGATTAAAGTCAGCGTTGTCCGAAAAGTCGCCACGTGACGTGCGTCTGGGGAGGCGAAGGCAATGCCTTCGCCTGTCCCGCGATCTGTTCTGGATAGGCTGTAAGTCCGTCTCAATCCGCGTATATCTATTTTCCATCACACACCACGCAGTGTTCAGGTTCACGTTGGACATCGTGATGTGGAAGAATCGCCGCATCTCACCCCTGCTTCCACCGCTAGCGTATCTGCTGCTTGCGGTTGTATTCACCTGGCCTCTGGCTTCCCAGATGACGACTGCGCTCGGCGGCGGTCTTGATCCCATGCTGCAAACCTGGGTGCTTGCCTGGAACGTGCATGCGATGACCACCGATCCGTTTGCGGTCTGGCAGGCGCCGATCTTCTTCCCCTACCCGGAAACGCTGGCGTACAGTGATCATCACCTGTTGCTGGCGATCCTGACGCTGCCGATTGTTGCGACTGGCGGTCCGGTGCTGGCATACAACCTGCTGCTGCTGGCAAGTTATGCGCTGACCGGGTGGGCCGTCTATCTGCTGGCGTATGAAATGTCCACCGGCGCACACGACGCGTGGATACGCACAGCTGGTGCATTCGCGGCGGGTGCAGTGTTTGCATTCGGCACATACCGCATGACGCATTTCGTGCACCTGCAACTGTTGCAGACAGCGTGGCTGCCGCTGGCATTGCTGTTTCTTCGGCGGCTGTTGCGCGCCCCTGAAGACGGCGGCGGACGCTGGCGCGATGCAGCGCTCTTCGGATTGTTCGCGGGCATGCAATGCGTGACGGCGCTCTACTACGCCTCTTTTACAGCGCTGGCGATCGGATTGTATACCGCGATCTGGTTGTGGGGAGCGATCCGTTCACCGGTGCGCACCGGTCTCTGGCAGCGGATTGGCGGCCTGGCATTCGGCGGCGGTCTGGCGGCGCTCATCACCGTACCGCTCACCCCCCCGTATCTGCGCATTTACGAGTATCTGGGGGTCGTGCGCTCGCCCCGCGAACTCGACAACTGGTCGGCGCCGCTCCAGGCATATTCCGCCGTCATCCCGACCAACTGGCTGTACGGCGGTCGCGGCGGCTGGTTTGCCGCCAGCGGCGGCGAATTTGCGCTCTTCCCCGGCTTCGTGACGATCGGGTTGGCGGCAGTGGGAGCGACTCTTGCCATCTGGCGGCGAACCGGTAACAGCAACACCGTACCGGATAGCATTCCTCTTGCACGAGATATCGTTTTTCTCGTCCTGCTGGGAATCAGCGCATTCGTGTTGTCGCTTGGAACCGGCATCCGCCTGGAACGCGGCGATGAACCGTTTCCGATCCCGTTGCCATACACGTTGCTCTACGAACGCATTCCTGGCTTTGGCGCATTGCGCGTCCCGGCGCGCTGGGCTATGCTGGCACATCTGGCGCTGGCGCTGCTCGCTGGCATTGCGCTCGTTCGATTGGGACACCGGATCGCACCGGTCCGGCAACGCAGATGGCTGACATCCGCGGCTCTGGCTGTCATCGGGGGCGCGGCGCTGATCGAGCACGCAGCCATTCCCATACCGCTGGCGACGCCTCCTGCTCCGCCGCCGGTCTATACCTGGCTCGGCGCACAATCGGATATCCAGGCAGTCCTGGAGTTGCCGGTCGGTCCGACGCCGCGCGGCGCTGAACTCGAACGCATCACCATCCGGCAGTTCCACCAGATGCAGCACTGGAAGCCGCTTGCGACCGGGTACAGCGGCATCATCCCGTTCGGCACAACCGATCTGCTGCGCCGGGTGCAGCGCCTGCCTGACGATGACACCCTGCGCTACCTGGCGCTGGCAGGCATCGATACGCTGGTCATCCATCGCAACGAGTACGATGCCGGGAAACTGGCGCCGTTGCTGGCGTGGGCTGACACGACTCCGCTGCTGCGTCGCCGCGCTGAAATTGGGGATGCCCTGATTTACACTATCACGCCAGAAGCAGACATGCCATCCTCGGTGACAGCGGGCGCGTCGGTGTTTGTATCGGCGGACGAGCGCGCGCCGGGGGTGCTGGCGCTTGGACTGATCCGGCGCTGGGAAGAGGCGGGCGCGGTTCTGTACGGCGGCGGTCGCATGCGCTACTACCCGAACCTGAAGCCGCTCCGTCCGGGTCAGGTCTGCGAGTACGGGTTGCTGGCCGCCGATGAGGATCCGGTGGCTGCCGGGTTCAGCGCCGGCGAGTTGCGCTGGCGTTCGAACGGTCTGGCGCTGTATACCCGCGATCCACACCTGATCGCTGCGCTCGACCTGGCGCAACCGGTCGCCGGACAGTTCCACCCGGCGTATCCTTCGACGCTCACCGTCACGCTCGAAGAGCGGCGCATTCGCATCGCCGGCGTGCTCATCCCGCTGGAAACGTCGTTGACCGAAGCGTCCATCGAACTGGACGTCGCCAGTCTGTCGGATCAGACGCTCGTCATCGGCAATGCGACCTACACCATTTCGCCCGGCGCTGCCACTGTCGCTGCACCGCTAGCGATCAATCAATCCGTGCCAATCGCTGGCGCGCCAGGCGATACTGCCATTCAGCGCATTCGCATATTTTCTGCGCCGCGCGCGCCCGCGCCGCCGCCGGAAGGCGCGCTTGCGCTGAGCGCTGATAGTCGCTTTGACGGATCACGATTATCGGTCACCGTGCGCATCGGCGGCGCGGGCGCGCTGGTACTTGATGTACGCGGCGCCGCCGCGCGCGACGACCGGCCGATCCACTTGCTCGAAGGCATGCTGCCAGTTCCGTCAGAGAGCAATGAATTGGTTTTCAGCGTCGATCTGTTATCCCCACATGAACCCTGGATGACCCATCGTGGAGAAGCAGAAGATGGTCGCTACATTGTTTATGTAAAATCAGCCGCGCGCCCTGGCGCTCCTGGAGTGCCCGTTGCAACCTTCTTCATCCGCAACGGCGCCATCAGCGACCCCCGACCGGCGCCGCTGCCGTTGCGAGTAGTCGGGGGGTAGGGATTAGGGGTTAGGGGTTAGAGGTTAGGGGTTAGAGGTTAGGGGTTAGAGGTTAGCATCTTTGCACGTTCAACATGCAACCTTCCCACGTTCAACGTGCAATGCTTTGCTGTGGTGGTGCAACACTGCGCCGGTGCGATGCAACACTGCACCGGTGCCGTGCACCGCTGCGCCGGTGCCGTGCACCGTTGCGCCGGTGCGGGCAACGTAGCGCCGGTGCGGTGCAACGGCGCTACATTGCGCTATTGCAATGTTCAGCCACTCAACGTACTGGTACATCCTCCTCCACCAGGCGCCCTTCAACAATGCGAAAGAGGCGATCCGCCAGACCGACGACTTCGGGGCTGTGCGTGACCATGAGAAGGTTTTTGCCAGCGCGACGGGTAAGGGTGTCGAGCAGATCGAGCACTTGCTGGCTGGTGTCGCTGTCGAGGTTGCCGGTTGGCTCATCAGCCAGCACCAGTAACGGGTCGTGCACCAACGCGCGCGCCACCGCAACCCGCTGCTGCTCACCGCCGGAAAGCCGGTCGGGATAGGCATTCCGGCGGTCAGCGAGACCCACCTGCGCCAGCAGGTCGAGCGCGGCATTGTGGTCACGCGCCGTTGCCCGCCCATTCAGTTCGAGCGGCAACAGCAGATTTTCAAGCACCGTGAGCGTTGGCACGAGATTGTAGAACTGAAAGATGAAGCCGACCGACCTGCGCCGGAACAGGGTGCGCTCACTTTCCGACAGACGAGTCAGCGATTGGCCCGCAACAACGATTTCCCCCGATGTCGGCAGGTCAATGCCGCTCACCAGGTTCAGCAACGTGCTCTTGCCCGATCCGCTTTTGCCGACGAGCACCACGAATTCGCCGCGCGCAAACGAAGCGCTGACGTCGTGCAACACGACGCGCTCGCGCCCGGCTTCCTCGAAACTCTTCGACACGCGATCAAGGATAATCAGCGGTTCGTCGCCATGTGCGGGAATATTCCAGGACATAGGGAATGAGCGAATGCGTCAGCGAATGATCGAACGGGTCAACGAATGAGCGAATGCGTCAACGAATGAACGAATGGGTCAGCCAATAAACGAATGGGTCAACGAATAAGAATGTTTATCTCTGCGATCTCTGCGCCTCTGTGGTGAAATCAGCAAGGATTCGAATGAGAAACGACTGGCAAGGTCGTGCGACGCTCCTTCCACTTTCCCACTTTCCACCTGCAACCTTACTTACCTCTCATCCCTTGCCTCTCGCCTCTTGCCTTGCCAATTATACGTCCCAGCCACGTCCACGGATGCGTTGCGGCATGCAAAAAGGAGCGCCTGATGCGCTCCTTTTTGCATGCCGTGCAAAACGTGTTTCGTTACTGACCGAAATTGACGCTGCCGCTTGCCACGCCCAGAGCGACGGCGATAGCCGCAAATATTGCGCTGATGATCGCAACGATGATGAACTGCGCAATGAACGCCAGCACCATTGTGATAATCGCCGGATTCTGTTGCAGGTTCATGCTCGAGCGCACACCCAGGTACCCCAGGTAAATCTGGTAAATGCCCAGCGCCAGCGTTAACGGCGCAGCCAAACAACCAATGATCGGAATCGCGCTTACAGCGCCGCTCACCGCCTGAATCGGCGCGACGAACAGCGCCATGGTATAGAACACCTCGTCCTGCGTGCCGGTTCCACCCTGCTGTTTCCCAATGAAGTAGACCAGGAAGACAAACAGGTAGAAACTTGCGATCGGCAGGATGAAACCCAAAACTCCAGCCAGCAGCGCCGCAACGATACCATTCAACAGGCCGAAGACCAGCGAAACTGCCGCGCTGATCGCGGCCGCTACCATAATGTAGATCGTCGCCTCGCGCTGGCCGCCATGCCGCTCGAAGCGCTCGAACGTTTCAACGCCCGGCTTCGTCAGCACTTGCATACTCTGATTGATCATTTCGCCGATTGAGACGCCTTGAACCATCATCGTCGGTTCCTCCTCATTGCTGTAAGATCGAACGATAGACCGACATGTAACGAACAAACCAGCGATGCTGCGAACGCTGCGGTGCGTTGCACATCGATAAAGCGTTCCTCAAATATGTTACGCCTCTCTGCGCGAAATGTTTCAAGCGGGCATTGTGCGCCGTGATGAGACGCGACACGGCGACAAGCGGAGATTGCGCCATACGCGACGGCAGAGACTGCCGCAGTCCGCTATCGAGTATATCACAGGATGAGGTTTGCGCAACTGTCAGATTGCGATCTCCGCCAGAATATCGTCGGCGCTCACGCCATTGCCTCGTAGCGTGGCAACCTGCTCCGCCGCCGCACGGGCTTCGGCGCGACGGCGGGTGCGCAGGCAGGCGCCCGCCAGCATCAACCACGCGCGTTCGTCGCGCGGGTCGATTGCTAGCGCCCGCCGGCAATGGTCAATCGCTTCGCCGTTCGCCCCGCGCCCCAATACCAGCGCCGCCAGTCCGCGCCATGCATGCGCCAGCGCCGGGTTCTGCTGCGCCGCAAGCGATAACTCGATCTCCGCCTGCCGCACATTGCCCGCGTCGCGCGCCAGCAACCCGCGACACAGAGCAAGCAGCGCGTCACTATCGGGAAGCGGAGCGCCGAGGCGAGCTGCGGTTTCAATGGCTGCCAGCGCCTGGCGCAGCGCGTGTCCGCCGAGATCGAGCGGGTCGGCAGACGCGAGGATTGCGCGGGCATACAGCGCGTGCGCCTCCGCCGACTGCGGCTGCGCCGCACAGACCCGGCGCAGCGGTTCGAGCGCCTCGCGCGGCAACCCGGCTGTGAGCAGCCCCTGACTCTGATGGAGGAGCGCGTCTGCTTCATCCGCTGAGAGCGTTGCCCCGGAGGTCGTCGTTTCTTCAGCGTGCACTTCGTCAATCAATGCACGCAACCCTTCGAGATGGCCATGGTCGAACCGGCCCTGACGCAACGCCTGCCAGAAGGCGTCGTAGCGGCTGCGGAGCCGCTCATCGCGCAGGATGCGCCGGGCAATTTCCAGTTCTTCCATCCGTGCATCGCGTTCGCCGGGAGACAATCCGGGACGAAGCAGCGTCTGCCGCTGGAGGGCGTAGGAAGCGGCATCGACCTCTTCCGGCGTCGGCGGTTGCGATCCGCGCACCATCTCTGTCGCATCCAGCGTCGAAGGCGACGAACGAACCGCGCGCGCTGGCGACGATGGGTCGATCATCAGATGCACTGGCGAGAGTCCCAGCAGGGCGTACAAATCAACCGGCTCTGCAACAGGTGGTCCGGCATCAGGCGGCGTTGCAGGCGGCGCCGGTTCCACCGGGCGCGGTGAACCGCAGTACTGGCAGCGCGGCTCATCGACCCGCAGCGGGGCGCCGCACGACTCGCAGCGCGCAACGCTTTTCTGAATGCCAGCGGCAGCGGATGCGCGCAGATCGTTGTAGATCGACCGGAGTGTCGGGTCGGTCAGGATGCGCCCGGCAACCTGAAACAGTTCGAACTTGCGCCGTGGTTCTGGCGCCAGCGCCGACGGATCATCAGGAAAGAGCGCGCGCAACCGGCGATACTGGCGCGCAATCGTGATTGCTTCGGTATGCTGGTCAACGCCGAGCAGACGGTAGAGATCAAGACCGCGCGCCACTGCGGCGGCCACCTGCGGCGCGCCCAGGTCGAGACCCTGAAAAAAGCCGCGCGCCAGCGAGCCGCACGCAGGGCAGATGCCGTCGCTTCCCAGCGGCGCGCTGCACGATGGACATGTCGGGTCGAGCGGCATGGTTATGCCTGAAAGCGCAGCAGCATGCGCCCCAGCGTAATCTGATCACCGTCGGACAGGGCACGCGACTGGTGCGGGAGCACTTTTTGCCCATTCACCAGCGTGCCGTTCACACTATCGAGGTCTTCGATCATCACCTGCCCGCCCTGCACGAAGATGCGCGCGTGCCGCCGCCCGACACCCTGATCGAGCGCGCCATGGGGACCGAGATCAACATCGGGATAAAACTTGCTTACCGGATCGCTGCGCCCGACGAGCGCCTGCGATGCGGCAGGCAACGGCAGCACGGCGCCGGTTCCCACAACGACCAGAGCGCACGATGCCAGTGAGGTGCGCCCGCCGACCGGCGCCGGTGTGATCGGTGAAGCAGGCGGCGCAGACGGCACTGCGACCGGGGGCGGCGCCGGCGCCTGATAGGATGGCGGCACCGCCGGCGCTGCCGGCACGGTTGGTGGCGCAGTGACCGGCGGAACAACGGGCATCGTTGGCGGCGCTGTCACCGGCGTCGGCGATGGATAGACCGGTTGCGGCGGCGCGGCGCTCTGCGATGGAGAGGGAACCGGAGCAACCGGGCGCGCCGGCGCGCTCAACGGCGCGCCACAATTGTCACAGAACGCTTCTCCGGGAATTGCAGCGTGACCACACTGCGGGCACACGGTAGGACCAATAGCAGGAACAGCCGACGCAGGAGCAGCAGTTGGCGGCGCCGGCCGGGCAGGCGCCGGTATCAACATCGCGCCGCACTGATCGCAATAGCGCGCACCTGCGGGATTATCGACGCCACACTGAGGACAGAACGGCATAACTATGCTCCTCTGAGGGTTATAACCCGTTCATTTGCGGTAAGTATACCATCTCAAGCGAACATTGCGTAACTGTGAGCAATCTTCGCGCGTGTATACTGATGGTGCACTCGAACGGATCGTATCATACCGAAGCGTACCAGCATACAGGCTGACACAAAAGGAGAAGTTCATGGCAAACAACGACTGGCTCACCCAGACCCAGGAACTGCTGCAGACCTGGACAAAGGCGCAGCAATCGCTTTGGGAGAACTGGCGTTCGCTGATGCCGGCAATGAGCGCACAGCCCGCCAGTGAGGAATGGAAGCAGGCGGTATCGGCGTGGAAAGACGTCATGCAGCGCTCACTCAATGCTCAGGCCGATTTCGTCAAGTTCTGGTCGGAAAGTATGACCGCCATGCCGCTGATGGGCAAGCAGATGGAGGAGATGTCGTCGCTGATCGTCGACACCACCCAGCGCTGGACGCACGTGCAGAGTGAGATCTGGAGCAACTGGCTCGACGCGGTTGCGAAGGCTGACGCCGCTGCGATGACCCAGAACTGGGACGAAGGCACGCGCAAAGCGTTCGACGCCTGGCGCGAGACGGTCAACAGCGCCATCGAGGCGCAGCGCAAGATGATGGATAGCTGGATGTCCGGCGCTGGCGAAAAGAAGGAGTAATTCCTTCAAGACACGCTCTCCTCACGCTCACCGCCGTGGCAGCGTCTCCGCGTGCGCCGACCCAAGCGGTGAAAAGCACGATGCAATGCCGCAACAATGCCACTCGAACCCTGGCGTCGTGACGTGAGGGAGCAGGGAGGTGTGTGCGCTTCACACCCTTATGGACGTGCGGGACGTACTCGCATATCCATAAGGGTGTGCTCTTGAGCGCTACAGTCCCAGATGGCGCGCGGCGAGCAGCACCGCCGTCACCGTCATACTGTCGCGAATCTCGCTGCGCAGCACCATGTCGAGGACGCGATCAAAGCGCATGGGTTCGATTTCGAGAAATTCGGTATCATCCGGCGGCAGGCTCGATGGCGTCAGATCGAAGCCAAGAAACAGGTGCGCAGTTTCTTCCACCACGCTCTTAGAGGTGTAGTACGTGCTGATCCATTCGAAGCGTCCGGCACGGTAACCGATCTCCTCCTGCAATTCGCGCTGTGCAGCCTCTTCGGGCGTTTCACCTTCGTACATCCCGCCAGTCGGCATTTCCCAGCGATGCCCTTCACCGTAGATGTAGCGGTATTGGCGAATCATCACGACCCGTCCATCGGCCAGAAATGGCAGGATGCCGACGCACTGACCAATGCCCGGCGTCACGACCCCATAGATGGTTGTGCGACCATCAGGCAATTCCGCAATGTCTTCGCGCAGGCGCATCCATTTGTTGCGGTAGATTTCGCGGCTTGCGCGCGTGCGCCATGGGTGAGGCGACATAGATGCTCCTTATTTGTTGTACGAACATGGTATAATGCCGTCCACGTTTTTTGTGGCGATGGGTGGCATGAGCAAGGTCATCATATGAATCGGGTGTGTGTTGGCATTACGTGTGGAACCTTCTACGACCACGACTGGTGCCCGCCCTCGATCGGGCATCGGAAAACCTATATCGATGCTGTGGTCGCCGCTGGCGGCGCGCCATTCCTGCTCCCTTCCATCGATGATGACGCCGCGTTGCGTGCATTGTACGAACGGATCGACGGCATGTTGCTGGCCGGCGGCGGTGACATCGAACCGCGACACTATGGCGAGCAGCCGCTGCCTGCACTCGGCGTCGTCGACGTGCTGCGCGACCGCACCGAACTTCCGCTGGTGCGCTGGGCGGCCGCCGATGGGAAACCGGTTCTCGGCATCTGCCGCGGTGCGCAGATGGTCAACGTGGCGCTCGGCGGGACGCTCTACCAGGATATTCCCTCACAACTTGAGACGAAACTCAATCATTCCGACTCCTACGCCCGCCAGGACTGGACGTATCTCGCGCACACGCTGCGCCTGGCGCCCGATTCACGGTTACACCGGATGCTGGGGAGTGATGAGCTGTCGATCAACTCGCTGCACCACCAGTCGATCAAAACCGTTGCCCCAGGACTGATGGCTGTCGGTTGGGCGCCGGATGGCGTGATTGAAGCCATCGAGAGCGCGAATGGTCATTTTCTGATCGGGGTGCAGTGCCATCCCGAGGCGCTGCAGAGCACGACCGATCCGCGCTGGCAGACGCTGTTTCGCCGCTTCGTCGAGGCATGCGTGCGCTTTAGAGATCGCACCGCAGAATAGTCTGTCGATCGCCGGTGCGCCGGAAGCCAAACCATTCGTACAAACGCCGCGCAGCCCGGTTGTATGCCTGTGTGTTCAGGGTGATTGTCTCAGCGCCAATCGCCGTGGCATAGGCAATGACCTCGTACAGCAACCGTGCCCCAATGCCCTGCCGTTGACGATCAGGCAGGACGGCGATGCGCACCAGATGCGCCAGTCGCCTATCGAAGTGCGTGGTCACGAAGGCATATCCAATAACGCCGGCATCATCCTCAACAACCAGAAAGCAGGGCGTTTCGCGCAGCGCCATCCCGATCTGAACGTCGTCCTTGCGCCACTCGGCGCTGAAACACTGCGCATCCACCCCCAGGATTGCCGGTATGTCGCCCATCGTCGCTGTACGCACCCGCACCGCCGGGTTGCCCTGCGTCGGGACGCTCATCCGCGTCTTTTCGTAGACGATGACATCGGTATCGTGGGCATATCCCGCACGACGCAGCGCCAGGGTCAACCATGCATCGGCAGGTTCGTGACAGGCGACATAGACTCGTGCAGCGCCTCTGGCACGCAGTATATCGTGGAATGGCGGCAGCAACGTATTGAGCGCCGGCGCCGTTGACACTCCGCCGCTCAACACCAGCAGACGCACCCACGTCACGGCATCGCCCACCCAATCGGCGATCAGCATGCCGCACGGTCTGCTGTTGGCGAGCAGCAGCAGCGCTGGCGCACCGGCAAGCAATCCTATCGCCTCATCGACGCTGACAGTCATAAACCAGCGATCGGCGTCGTCCATCAGACGCAGGACGGTCTGCTGATCGTCGAGCGACGCCGGGCGCGTCGTCAGCACCACGGAAGACGAGGATGGTCGCAACACTGCCGTCTCCCGACGCCATCAGGCGCGCTGGTAGGCCACACGTCCGTCAATGACCGTCATCTCAACTTGAATCTCCTTGATCTCCTCCTCCGGGCAGGTGAAATAATCACGGTCGAGCACTGCCAGATCCGCCAGAAAACCAGGCGCCAGTCGCCCTTTGATCTGCTCCTCACGGGTCAGCCACGCGCCGGCTGCGGTGCAGGCGTACAGCGCTTCCTCACGGGTGATGGCTTCGTGCGGCGCGATCAGCGTTCCTTTCCAGGTTTTGCGCGTCACCAGGCTGTAAAGGCTGATCATCGGGTTGTAGTGCACCGTGCTGGGAATGTCGCTTGTGGCAATCAGCGGAATGCCGCGATTGAGGTAGGTGCGCGCCGGCTTGTACTGGTGCGCCAGGCGCTCACCGACATCGCGGAAGAGATCGTCGCCTTCGTAGTAAATGAAGGTCGGCTGGATGACCGCAGCAATCTGATGCGCTGCCATATGGCGCAGGCTTTCTTCGGTCGCAAAGTAGGCGTGGATCAGGTTGTGACGATGATCCTTGCGCGGCGAGGCTTCGATGACGTCAGCGAAGGCGCATGCCGCTTCATGATGTGCCCGGTCGCCAATCGCATGGATGCCGATGTCCCACCCCAGCGCGTGCCCGCGGGCAAAGAACTCACGCAGGTCTTCCGGGTCGAGCCGGTTGTAATCGTGCACCTTCTCTTCACCGACAAACGGCTGAAACATCCAGGCGGTGCGGCTGGTCGTGCCGCCATCGACCGCCATTTTCAACCCGCCCAGGCTGAGCCAGTGATCGCCCAATCCGCTGAACACGCCCAATTCCGCTGCGCGTGCGTCGAGTTGCGCAACGGTTTCGTCCTCGCGAAAGCCGTGCCACGACGGCATGAGATTGACACGCACCGGCAGCCGACCCGCACGCCGGGCATCGAGGTAGGCGCGCATCTCCCAGGGACGCAACCCCGGATCGAGAATGCTGGTGATGCCAACCGCCAGATAGGCGCGACCGGCAGCCTCCAACGCATCAACCGCCTGGTCGGGAGTCGGGTCGGCGATCAGGCGCCGGCAGAAGAGTTTGGCGGAAGCGCGCAGGATGCCGCTTGGCGAACCGTCGGCAAACCGCTCGATCCTGCCTCCCTGCGGATCGGGGGTTGCGGCATGGACGCCCGCCAGGTCGAGCGCCCGGCTGTTCACGACATCCATGTTGAAAAAGCGTTTCAACAGCACCGGATGATCGGTCGTCGCGCCATCGAGATCGAGGCGGTTGGGCAGACGTCCCTCGGCGAAGAGCGACTCATTCCACCCCTCGCCGATGATCCACTCGCCGCGCGGCGTTTGCGCCGCCGCCGCGCGCACCATCGCCGTCATTTCCGCGATCGAGGTGCAATGTTCGAGTTGCAGGCGAGAAAACTTGATCCCCAGTTCGAGCATATGGTTATGTGCGTCGTTGAAGCCGGGAACCACCGTGCGCCCGCCAAGGTCAATCTGCTGCGTGCGCGGACCGGCAAGCGCCCGCACATCGACGTCAGCGCCGATCGCCACAACCCTGCCATCCTTGCAGGCAATTGCAGAACAACGGGGCAATTCGTGATCGAACGTTGTGATAGCGCCATTGAACAGGATCAGATCGGGCGCAAGATCGCGCGCACGCAGGGTGGGCATCGTTGTCCTCCAGATCAACGCGGGTGCAAGACAGGCGCGGGATATTATAGCACACCCCTTCCGGCAAAAAGTGATATGGTATAATGACCGCACACGTGTGCGGAGGCGCCTATGAGCGACGAGCGGGTGATCACCCCCAGGGCAGGCGAAGAAGATCAGCAGATCGAAAAGAGTCTGCGTCCACGTCGTCTCGCCGAATTCATCGGTCAGGAGAAGGTTGTCGAGCAGTTGCGCATTGCGATTGCCGCCGCCAAAGGGCGCGGCGAACCGCTCGATCATACGCTGCTCTATGGTCCGCCAGGTCTGGGAAAGACGAGTCTGGCCGGCGTGCTCGCCAATGAGATGGGGGTCAACATCAAACTGACGTCGGGTCCCGCCATTGAGCGTGCTGGCGATCTTGCCGCGCTGCTGACCAATCTTCAGAAAGATGACATCCTGTTCATCGACGAGATCCACCGCCTGAACCGGGCTATCGAAGAAGTGCTCTACCCGGCGATGGAAGATTTTGCGCTCGACCTCATGGTCGGCAAGGGACCGGGGGCGCGCAGCCTGCGCCTGAAACTGCCGCATTTCACGGTTGTCGGCGCCACCACACGCCTGGCGTTGCTGACGTCGCCGCTGCGCGACCGTTTTGGGTCGGTGCACCGACTCGAGTTTTACTCGATTGACGCACTCTACGAGATTGTAATGCGTTCGGCGCGCATTCTGGGAGTGGAATGCACGCCGGAAGGAGCGCGCGAAATCGCGGCGCGGGCGCGTGGCACGCCGCGCATCGTCAACCGGCTGCTGCGCCGCGTGCGCGACTATGCCCAGGTCATCGGCGATGGGGTGATTACGCTCGAGGTGGCGCGCGACGCGCTGGCGAAACTGGAAGTTGACCATCTCGGGCTTGACGAGAATGACCGCCGATTATTGCGCGCCATTATCGATCTGTTCGGCGGAGGACCGGTCGGGCTTTCGACGCTGGCTGCGTCGCTTGCGGAAGAAGTCGATGCCATTGAGGACGTGTACGAGCCGTTCCTGCTGCAACTCGGGTTTCTGCAGCGCACGCCGCGCGGCCGGATCGCCACACGGCGCGCCTACGAACATCTCGACGTTCCCTACATCGAGCGCATCGTCGATAACGGCGCCGAGCAGGGACGCCTGTGGACGTGACTACCTGCTGTTCTTGTTGATGATCCCCTCGAAGAGCGGCAGATACTCGCCATACCCTTCTTCTTCCAGTTTTTCGACCGGAATAAACCGTAGCGCGGCTGAGTTCATACAGTAGCGCAGACCGGTTGGTGCGGGACCGTCGTCGAACACATGCCCAAGGTGCGAGTTGCCATGTCTCGAACGAACCTCGGTGCGCACCATCCAGAGTTTCCGATCTTCGCGGGTGACAATATTGCCTGGCTCGAGCGGCTTCGTAAAACTGGGCCAGCCGGTGCCCGAGTCGTATTTGTCGAGCGAACTGAACAACGGCTCCCCCGAAACGACATCCACATAAATGCCATGCGCCTTATTGTTCCAGTAGGCATTCTGGAACGGCGGCTCGGTGCCTTCGTGCTGGGTCACTTCATACTGCTCAGGCGTCAACCGCCGCCGCAGTTCATCGTCCGATGGTTTCGTGTATTGCTTCACAGACGCCTCCTATGTGCGATCAACAAACGTTTCATATTCAGTGTACCATGAAGCTGGCGCCTGTCGCCGAAGCCTCACTTCTGATCGCACTACTTGCACGCATACGGCGCTTCTGGTACACTGTTCCGGCGTTGCTCGACAGGCGAGCGAGAGGCATGGAGCGCACAGAATACGAGGTAATGGCGGCAGTCGAGAGCCGCCACTGGTGGTACGGCGGCATGCGCGCGATCGCGGCGGCGCTGCTCGATGAGGTCTATGCCGGAAGACGCGATTTGCGCATTCTCGACGCTGGATGCGGCACCGGCGGGAACGTGGTCTTTTTGCGGCGGTACGGCTCAGTCGCCGCCGTCGATCTGGCGCCGGAGGCGGCGCTCTTCGGCGCTGAACGGCTGCGCGGCGCCCTGGCGCGGGCAAGTGTGCTGGCATTGCCGTTTGTTGATGAGTGTTTCGATCTGGTGACATCATTCGAGGTGCTGTACCACCGTGGCGTCCCCGACGAAGCCGCTGCGCTGCGCGAAACATGGCGCGTCCTTCGTCCTGGCGGTCGCGTGGCGCTCCGGCTCCCGGCGTTCGAGTGGCTGCGCGGCAGACACGATTGCGCTGTCCATGGACGACGGCGCTACACAGCGAGTGAGGTGCGTGCATTGCTTCAGGAGCAGGGGTTTGAGATTGAGCGCATGTCGTATGTCAACACGCTCCTGCTGCCGCTGCCGTTGACGCAACGGTTTATCGAGCGCGTGCTGCCCGCCGTTGATCGCCACGGCTCGGATCTCCAATTGCCGCCGGCGATTCTGAACGAGGCGCTGCGCTGGCCGCTCGCTGCCGAAGCCGCCTGGATCGCGCGCGGCGGTTCGTTTCCGGTGGGGCTGTCGGTGATCTGTCGGGCGCGGAAGGTGTGAGAACCGAGAACCGAGAACCGAGAACCGAGAACCGAGAACCAAGAACCAAGAACCAAGAACCAAGAACCAAGAACTGAGAACTGAGAACTGAGAACCGAGAACTGAGAACTGAGAACCGAGAACTGATACTCATACGCGGTCATTTGAACAAGAATGGTTTTTGAGAATATCATCTGGTATCGCCCGATGCAGCCCGCGCAGGCGGGCTTGACAGCCGTAGCCCGCGGCTTCAGTCGCCAGGCAGACTGACCGAGAACTGAGAACGAGAGCATCACCTAGCGCCCGATCCCTATTGCCTATTGCCTATTGCCTATTGCCTATTGCCTATTGCCCGATCCCTATTGCCTATTGCCTATTGCCTATTGCCTATTGCCCGATCCCTATTGCCTATTGCCTATTGCCTATTGCCTGATCCCTATTGCCTATTGCCCGATCCCTATTGCCTATTGCCTGATCCCTATTGCCTATTGCCTATTGCCTATTGCCTATTGCCTGATCCCTATTGCCTATTGCCCGATCCCTATTCCTCACCGCCTGCTATGCTCCAGACATTGCTCAACAAACTTTCCACCCACCCAGGACTCTGGGGTTTTCTGCGTCGTGTTGTCGAAGATGGGTTCGATGCCGAAAAAGACGTGATTGCCCGCGAACTCCAGCCCTGGCGCGACGCGGGGCAGCGCCGATTCATCGATTTTGGCTGCGGCACTGGTGAATTCTCGACCTGTTTTCCGCCAGAATCGTATGTCGGCGTCGATATTGCCCGGCGCTACATCCACTATGCCGGTCGTCGCCGTCCGGGCCGCTATGCCGTGATGAGCGGCGCCGGGCTTGGCTTCGCATCCGGCAGTTTCGATGGAGGTCTCGTCCTTGGCGTGTTCCACCACCTTCCCGATGACCTGGTACATACCGCCATCGCCGACCTGCACCACGTGCTTCGCCCTGGAGCGACGCTGCTCGTGATGGAGGACATTCCTTCGCCGCGTCCGTGGAATGTGTTGGGACATCTCATGCACTGGCTGGATCGCGGCGATTATATCCGCCAGGACGAAGCCTACCGCGTGTTGCTGCAACCATACTTTTTCCTGCGCCGCCACTATCATATCAAGAGCGGCATCTGTGATCTGGCGGTCTACGTGCTGCGTCGCACAGATGATTCGCAGATGATAAGCCAGGAAGAACTCGCAGCCAATCAACTCAACGCCGGAGCATAGCGTGGAACGTTTCCCGGCCCGCTTTCAGATGTTCCTGAGTCCCCGCCGCCTGATGACCGGTGTGCTGCTGCTGCTCGCTGCTGGCGCGGCATTCTGGCTGTTCCGCACGTCCAGCGCGTTGCTGAGTCCTGCTCTTATCCGTGATACAGTCCTCTCCCTGGGTCTCTTCGGTCCGCTGACATTGATCGGTGCGCTGGCGTTCCTCCTGGTGGCGCCGATCGCGCCAGCCGCCGTGCTGCAGATTGGCGCCGGGCTGGCATTCGGACCGATCGCAGGTTTCCTGTATGCTCTGATAGCCGATCTGATCGGCGCCAGCGCCGGTTTCTGGCTTGCCAGGCGCTGGGGGCGATCACTGATCGAGCCGCGACTGTCGCCCGCGATGCGTGAGCAGGTCGAACGCCTGGCGCAGCGGGTAACCTGGCGCAGTGTCCTGCTGTTACGCCTGCTGCCAGGACCTGCCTATCCGCTGGTATCCTTTGCTGCGGGTTACTCGCGCCTGGGGTTTGGCGCCTATACGCTGGCGTCCCTTGCCGGGGTCGCTCCGGCGCTGGCATTGCTGGCATGTGCTGGCGATCTGGTGACTTCCTCACCACTGCTCGCGTTTGGCCTGGTGGCGCTGCTCGTTGGCGCCATGGCAATTGCCGGACGCTGGCTGAGCCGTCGTCCGCCTGCTGCGTAACCAGAGGATCAGCGCAACAAGCCACCCTAGCCAAGCGAATACTGTTTTTCCATACCGGGCGATGATCAGCCCTATGAGCACCAGCAGACGCATGCTCCAGAGCACAGCATAGGGCAATACAGCAATCCGAACCGGCGTTTCCCAATCGAGCGCGGCAATTCGCGCAAGATGCCCGTTGGCGACGCACTGTTCCAATGTGGCAACATAAATGATGTCGGTGTACGTAGCAGCCAGGAGCAGATCACGCCGCAGATCCTCCCAGTGCAGGATTGCGCCGCTGCCGTCCGAACTCCCAACCGCCAGCGCATCGGCGGACGGTCCGTAGACGGCGATCAGCGCGCTGCCGAACCATTCAGGCGCGGTTTCGCTCAGACACATCAAGACCTCGACATCAGCGGGCAGATCGACGATGTCGAGCGCGCGCTGGAGAAGGGTCGTCCCGATACGGCGATCATCGGCGATCAGAGGGATCTGATAGGCGTGCACCTCGTAGCCATCACGCCGCGCCGCCGCCATCAATTCGAGGTACGCCGCGCGCGCCGCCGGGAAGAGCGCATTATCCCGCGCCAGCCAGAGACGCCGTGTAATCTCGCGCGCGCTGCTCCATCCGACAAAGAGCGCATCGCTCAATGGCGGCTCCATATCGAAACCGACCCCGGCAAACCGCAGAGCGTTCGCCTGCGCCCATGCATGGAACGCCTGATAGCACGCCGCAGCACGCGGATAGTTCTGAAGATTGAACGCCAACCCTTCGTCGGCAGGCAAGGCCAGCCAGGCGACCACCGGAATGCCATGTGTGTTGAGCACACGCGTTGCTGCTGCATACCCATCGTCGAAGACGGGCAAGGCGAGGGCGATGCCATACGCGCGCGTCGCCAGCAGGTTCAGCACATCCGGGTAATCCAGCAAACGCAGGAGATCCGTTCCGCTCAATTCACAGAAGAAAAAGAGTTGCGGCTCTTCGTGCGGCGTCGAAATCATAGGCGGATCATTGTAGCATGGCTTGCAAAACTGGTATCATAGTGATAGGCGGTTTTTATCTCTGAAAGCAGTGGTATGACTTCTCTTGTCGAAACGCACAACCTTACACGCCGGTATGGCTCGAATCTTGCGCTGGATCATCTGAACCTCACCATTCCCGAAGGCGCCATCTTCGGCTTCATCGGGCCAAACGGCGCCGGCAAAACGACAACCATGCGCATCCTGACGACGCTGCTACCGCCAACGTCGGGTGAAGCGCACATCGCTGGCGTGTCCGTCACCCGTGAACCACGCGCCGTGCGGCGGCTTGTTGGCTTCATGCCCGACTTCTTCGGCGTCTACGACAATATGAAGTCGTGGGAGTACCTCGATTTTTTCGGGCGCTCCTACGGCATACCGGCGCAGCGGCGCCAGCAGTTGATCGGCGAACTGCTGGAACTCGTCGATCTGGCGCACAAGCGCGATGAGCCGGTGATGTCGCTGTCGCGCGGCATGAAACAGCGGCTGAGCCTGGCGCGTTCCATGATGCATGATCCCCGCCTGCTCATCCTGGACGAACCGGCGAGCGGCCTCGACCCGCGGGCGCGCATCGAATTGCGCGAGCTGCTCAAGGAACTGCGGGTGATGGGAAAGACGATCATGATCAGTTCGCACATCTTGAGCGAACTTGCAGAAATGTGCACACACATCGGCATTATCGAGCGGGGCAAATTGCTTGCTGCGGGCGAGGTGCAAGAGATTCTGCGCACCCTGCGGCCGCATCGCATTGTCGAAATTCGGGTTGTTGCGGGAGCAGCGCACGCAGAAGCGTTGCTGCGCGCGCACCCCGATGTGCTGGAACTCCGTCGGGAAGGCGCACGCGCCGAATCCGACGGTCAGGAAGCGCCGCTCAATGACGAGACCGGACCGCATACCCTTCTGGCTGATTTTGCCGGCGATGAGCATGCCCTGGGCGATCTGCTGGCGATGCTCATTGCGGAAGGGGTGCGCATCTCGCATTTTGCCGAACAGTCTGGCGACCTCGAAGATATTTTTCTGCACGTCACGAAGGGCATTGTCTGAAGGAATGCGTATGCTGGAACTCAACCCGATCCTGGTTAAGGATCTGCGCAGCCGCATGCGTGGCGCGCGCGCCTATATTTTGCTCACCATCTATTTGCTGATTTTGGCGGGTGTCGCACTCCTGCTGTATGCGGCAATCGCCCAGGATACCGGCAACGACCTCAACGCCGGACGGCGGATTGGCCAGGCGCTTTTTTTCACCATTTCAACGGTTGCGTTGATCGAAGTCTGTCTGATCACGCCGGTGCTGACCTCAGGGAGCATTGCTGGCGAGAAAGAGCGCCAGACATATGATCTGCTCGTGGCATCACTGCTCACGCCGTGGCAGATTGTGTGGGGCAAACTGGTGTCGGCGCTGGCATTCGCCCTGCTCTTGATCGTCGCCATTGTGCCGGTGATGAGCCTGGCATTCCTGTTTGGCGGCATCGGGTTGACCGAAGTGCTCATCGCTATCGCTGGATTGGTTGTCACGGCGCTCCTCTACGCAACGATCGGGCTGTTCTGGTCTGCCATGCTGCAAAGCTCCCTGGGGGCGACCAGTTTCGCCATCGGCACGGTCATTGCGCTCCTGTTGGGCATTCCTTTCCTCATTGTTATTTTCAGCCTGATCATAGGATCAAGCGCACCGTCGGCTCTGCTAGACTCGATCTGGTTCATCTATCTTAGCCGGTTTGTTATTGCACTGCATCCCTTTATTGCACTCGGAACCACGGCATCGCAGCTTTCGAGCGGAGGCGAGATTTTTTTCGAGGTGGTTCGGACGGGCGCTACACAGGTCGTTGTGCCGAGTCCGTGGGTGCTCTATAGCGCGTTATCGATCCTCTTCTCCGCTGCGCTGCTGGCGGCAAGCGTGCAACTCGTTCAGCCCACGCGAACAAGCGCTGATCGCAAAATACGCGCAGTGAAGAACCGTTGAAGACTCACGATGTGCCTGGAGACCGGGTGAGCACGCGGTAGCACAGCATTCCGATGGGGAGCATCATCCAGAAACTGATCAGGCGAAACAGAAGAGCGCCGCCAAGTGCAGCTTCGAGCGGCACACCCTGAGCATGGAGCGCGACGGTCAAGGCGGCTTCGACCGTCCCCCCGCCGCCAGGAAGCAGTGTGAAGATGCTGACGATCAGCGCCAGGCCATACGCGGCGAACATAGCCGCAATCGGCGGATCGGCGCCCAGGCTGTGGAGGATTGCCAGCAATGCCAGGCTGTGGCAGCAAAAGATCAGCAACTGCAACCCGACCAGCATCACAATCCGGCGCGGTTGTTCGAGAATCAGGCGGCGACTGGCAATGATTTCATCGACCACCTGCGTGACCTGAGCCGCCGTCAATACCGGTCCAAACAGGCGATTTACCAGGCGCTTCAGGCGAAGCGCCCACTCCTGGAGCGTGGCATCCGGGCGCGATGCGACGTAGATCGCGCCGCTCATGACCCCCAACGCAACCGCCAGCGCCCCGTAACTGACCGACGCACCGCTCAAACCGGTCGTGACCAGCAGATACATGAGACCATAACTGAACGCCACCAGCACCGCGCCATTCCAGCTGAACAGTTCCATCCCTGCAACCATGGCAACGCTGCCGACGGGAAAACCGCGTCGTCGCAGGCTGGCGACCAGAAACGCATAAGCGCCGACGCTTCCAGCCGGAATCGCCTGGTTGATCAGAATCGTCACCATTGCAGCAGCGGTCAACCACCAGAACTGCGCGCGATGCCCCAGAATCGCCAGCACCCGACCATAAATCTGCCCGGCGCACACAAATCCTGTCACGACGGCGCCAAACGCCAGCAGCAGATACTCCAGACGAGCGTTGCGCAGCAGGATAAAGGCTTTGATCACCTCTTCGCGGTTGAGGTACGCGACCGCAATGATGGCTGCAAGCAGGAGCAGCCCGATGATGGCGCCCCAGGGAGTGCGTCGAAGCTGCGCTGTCTTGGTACTGATATGCCACCTCCGAATGCGAAATGGTCAGTAGCGCGCCAGATCGCGCACTGCTGCCGCGATTTTTTGGGGATTGAGCATGAAATGCTCTTCGAGCGGATCGGCGAACGGCGTGGCAAACAGATCGGGCGATGCAAGGCGACGCACCGGCGCATCCAGATACTCGAACGCATACTCAGCGATCAGTGCCGCGATTTCCCCGCCAATCCCGCCGGTCAGCACATCCTCATGGACAATCAGCGCGCGACCGGTCTTCTTGACCGACGACAGAATCGCATCGCGGTCGAGCGGCGCCAGGGTGCGCAGATCGATGACTTCGGCGTCGATCCCCTCGGCAGCCAATTGCCCGGCGGCTGTCAGGGAATAATGCGCCATCAATCCATACGTGAACACGCTCATATCGCTGCCGCTGCGCCGTATCACGGCTTTCCCGATCGGCTCGTGGTAGACCCCTTCGGGAACGTCGCCGCGCACCGAGCGGTACAGTTGCTTGTGCTCGAAGAAAATCACCGGGTCCGGATCGTGAATCGCGGCGATCAGCAACCCCTTGGCGTCGAAGGGCGTTGACGGAATAACCACCTTAATGCCCGGCGTGCTGGTAAACAGGCGTTCGACGCTCTGCGAATGGTAGAGCGCGCCATGGATGCCGGCGCCGCATGGCGCACGCACGACAATCGGGCAGCTCCAATCGCCGTTCGAGCGATAGCGAAACCGCGCGGCTTCGTTGAGGATCTGATCAATCGCCGGATAGATGTAGTCGGCAAACTGAATCTCGGCGACCGGCAGGAGGCCGTGCAGCGACGCGCCGATGGCCGCGCCGACGATGCCACACTCAGCAATCGGCATATCGATCACGCGATGTTCGCCAAAGCGCGCCAGCAGCCCTTCGGTTGCCAGAAAGACGCCGCCCTTAACCGCGACATCTTCGCCGAGCACCATAATCCGATCATCAGCCGCCATGGAATCGTGCAACGCCGACCGGATCGCTTCGATAAAGGTCATAGCAGGCATAGGCGTTGGTATCTCTTCTCTCAGCCAGCACCCACAACGTTGTGGAGTCGTCTGACCGGTCGCCCGCAAAAGGCGTTCCGGCGCATCATCCATACAGATGATCGGCAATGCTTTCGACAGAGGGATAGGGCGCGGCAACGGCGGCATCGGTCGCCGCATCGACTTCGGCGCGCACCTCGCGTCGCAACGCTTCGATTTCCTCACTCGTGATGATTCCGTGCTCCACCAGGTAGTGCTCAAAGCGTTTGATCGGGTCGCGCGCCCGCCAGGATTCAACCTCCTCTGCGGAACGATACTTGCGGTCATCGTCGGCGCTTGAATGCGGACGCAGGCGGTATGTCTTACACTCGAGCAGTGTTGGTCCACCGCCGTTGCGTGCGCGCTCCATCGCCTGATGCGCCGCTTCGTAAACGGCAAAAACATCGTTGCCATCGACAACGACGCCCTGCATACCATATCCTGCCGCTTTCATGGCCACATCGGGCACCGGCACTTCCCGATGAACAGGGATCGAAATCGAGTACTGATTGTTCTGGCAGACGAAGACTACCGGCAGTTGATGGATGCCGGCGATGGTCATTCCCTCATGCCAGGCGCCCTCAGCCGTAGCCCCCTCGCCGAACAACCCCATCACGGCGATGTCCTGTTCGCCCCGCGCGCGAAATGCCAGCCCGAGACCGGCGGCATGCACCAGGTGGCTTCCCACCGAACTCGATCCGCTGACGATACGCAGACGGCGACTGCTATAGTGCCCGAACATCTGCCGCCCGCCGCTGGATGGATCATCACGCCGCGCCATGGCGTGCAGCAGGACATCGAGCACCGACTGACCGAGCGCCATGACCAGCGTCATATCGCGGTAATACGGTATCACATAATCGTGACCGACGCGGATCGCCCAGGCGCATCCGAGTTGCGTCGCTTCGTGACCGGCGGCGGTCACTACGAAATGAGCGCGCCCCTGGCGGTTCAGCAGCCAGAGCCGATCATCGGTCTCACGCGAGGCGATCATGGTGCGCAGACCGGCGACCAACCGCTGGCGACTCAGACCCAGACGAACATGCGGAGGAGTATCGTTCGTTTCCATACACCTGCCACCGAAATCTCCAACGACATCAGGCAAGCGGCACACGCAATTCGACCGTTGTGCCCTCGCCTTCCGCCGAGCGGATGCGGCACTCACCGCCGATCAAGCGCGCGCGCTCACGCATATTCAGCAAACCCAACGATCCACGGGTATTGTAACTCGATTCGACCGCTGCCAGGTTGAACCCGCGCCCGCGATCCCGCACACTGGCAACCAGATGACCTTCTTCCAGATACAGGTAGATAACCACTTCATCGGTGCGCGCGTGTTTGCGTGCATTATTGACCGCTTCCTGAATGATGATGAAAATAGCGGCTTCGACTTCAACCGGCAACCGTGGAATGCTGGACGGCGCCTCAAGGCGCAGTTTCATAACGCCGGCAGGATCGCGAAAGCGGGCCACATACTGCTGCAAGGTCGCCAGCAACCCCTGGGTTTCCAACCCAAGCGGCCGCAGTTCAAAAAGGAGTGTACGAATATCGTAAGCGGTTTTGTGGACCAGATCGGCAAGCACGTCCAATTCGCTTTCGACCCGCTCCGGCATGGCACGCAGCAGCTTCTTGATAAACTCGATATTCATTGCGATTGCCGCGATGCTCTGAGTCGGTCCGTCGTGCAGGTCACGCGCAATCGCTGCCCGCACCTCCGCCTCTTTGGCGAGCAACCGGTCGCGCTCCTCTTTCAGGCTGCGCACCAGACGCGCATTCTCGACCGCAATCGCCGCCTGCGTCGCCAGCGTTGTCAACAGACGCAGATCCTGATCATCAAACGGGGTTCCATCACGCTTGTTGAGCACCTGCATCACCCCAACCACGCGATCACCGATGCGCATCGGCGCACAGAGGATCTGGCGCGTCTCAAAATCAACATCGCGCGCAATGCCATCGAACCAGCGCGGGTCCTGTTCAACATCATTAACGATCTGACCGATGCCATTGGTTGCCACCCAGCCGGCAATGCCACGATCAAGCGGAATGTGAAACTCGCGCCGCTCACCGGTGTGCGGGTCGGGCAACTCCAGCACCAGTTCGCGGGTTTGCTCATCGAGCAGCATAATCGAGCAGCGCTCGGCGCCCATCGCCTCCGGCACCCGGCTGCGAATATCGTTCAGCAGGCTGGAGAGATCGAGGTTGCTCGCCAGCGCCTGCCCCACCTGGTAGAGCAAATGGAGTTCGCGCAGGTCCTGTTCGGCGCGGCGCAGGCACGCCAGCTTATCGGCTTCTCCGCCAATCGCGCGCACCAGCAGCATGGCGAGGTCCTCATCAGGCGCAGGAGATGGACGTTCCGTCTCGGCGTCGAGCACCACCAGGTGCAAAAGACCCACCGTCTGTGAACTGGTTGACAGCGGAAGTTCGAGCAGTTTCCGTTCATCGTCGAGCGTGTAGTATCCGATGGTCGGTTCACGCCCCTCTTCACGACGGGCGAACGTTTCGCGCGCCTCGGCTATCAGGGCGCCAGCCTCGTTGTCGATCACCCCGTGGTGCAGCCGAATGACTTCGCCGTGCGGCGCGTGGTAGAGCAACGCGCCTCCCTGCGCGGGCCAGAAAGCGACCAGCCGCTCCAGCGACGCCTGAAGCAATTCGTGCACATCCTGATATCCGCCAGCCGAAATAAGCTGACTCAGGGTTTGTAACTGACGCTGATCGACGAGCAGTGGCGCCATGGCGAACCTCACAACGGTAGAATTGCACGTACTGTACGGCATTGCCTGCCCTCTGTCAACGCAACGCCGGTGTTGCGTATATCATACATCATACCGGAAGAGTATGACACTGAACAATTCTTCATCATTCCCCTGGATACAGTCAATCGACACCTCCTTGCGACATGCTGTCAGACGGCACAATGGCCCGTATTGACCGCCTTGCGGCAGACGCTGGCTTCGACAGGCTCAGCCAACGCCCGCTGCTCTCCGTCCCTTGATTGTCCAGGTTTTGGTTGATCGCTCTATTGGCGAGGGCTTCACCCGAGCAATACGGCGTTTCGTGACCCATTATGACAGCACCTCACGCTCATACTCATGCGCGGTCATTTGGACCACACTGGTTTTTGAGCAAATAATCCGGCATCGCCCGGTGCAGCCCGCGCAGGCGGGCTTGACAACCGTAGCCTGCGGCTTCAGCCGGGCGGACTGCGGTCCACGACACGCCTGCCGGGGCGCGTTGACCGTTGCGCCTCGCCCAACGCGTGAACATCTGGTCTGACCGAACGTGATGGAGTATCAGATCCCCCACACGCCTCATGCTTCTCGTGGTATACTGAAATCATCTCTGATACCGACCGCGTGTCTGGCTCTTCCTAGTTCTCAGTTCTCGGTTCTCAGTTCTTGGTTCTCAGTTCTCGGTTCTCAGTTCTTGGTTCTCAGTTCTTGGCTCTCAGTTCTTGGCTCTCAGTTCTTGGTTCTCAGTTCTTGGCTCTCAGTTCTTGGTTCTCAGTTCTTGGCTCTCAGAAATCATCTCTGATACCGACCGCATGTTTGGCTCTGCGGTCAACACTCCGCACACTGACGCAACACCGGGTGAAGCAATGCCAGCATTATCATCTCATGTCGATGTTCTGATCGTCGGCGCCGGGCTTTCCGGCATCTGCGCCGCGTACTACCTGCAAACGCGCTGCCCGACGAAAAGGTACGCCATCCTGGAAAGCCGCGACACGATTGGCGGCACCTGGGACCTCTTCCGCTATCCGGGGGTCCGTTCGGATTCGGACATGCATACGCTGGGGTATAGTTTTCGCCCGTGGCGCGGGTTAAAATCAATGGCGGACGGGCCATCGATCCTGCAATATATCAAAGAAACAGCGCAAGAGTATGGCATCGACCGCCAGATTCGCTTCGGCTATCGCGTCCAGCGTGCGGTATGGTCATCGGTTGAGGCGCGTTGGACGGTAGAAGCCATGCGAATGTCGGATGGCTCACCGACGCAGTTCACATGCTCCTTTCTCTTCATGTGCACAGGGTACTACGACTATGCGCGTGGATACACACCCGACTGGCCTGATATTGATCGTTTCAGCGGACTCGTCGTTCATCCCCAGCAATGGCCCGACGATCTCGACTACGCCGGGAAGCGCATGATTATCATCGGCAGCGGCGCCACGGCAGTGACGCTGGCGCCGGCGCTGGCGGAGCACGCGGCGCACGTGACCATCGTTCAACGTTCGCCAACCTATGTGGCGGCCCTGCCTGCTGAAGACCCTGTCATGCGTCGATTGTACCGAAGATTGCCGCCTGGCATCGCCTATCGCCTCTCACGCTGGTGGTCGATTGGGGTTGGAATGTACTTCTATACGCTGGCGCGCTGCCTGCCCGACGCCACACGACGAAATCTGCTCAAGCAAGCTCAGGCGTACCTTGGTCCTGATTTTGACGTCGAGACCCATTTCAATCCTCGCTACAACCCGTGGGATCAGCGGCTCTGCGTAGCGCCCGACGGCGACCTCTTTCGGGCAATCAAAGCCGGCAGAGTATCGATCGTGACCGATCAGGTGGAGCGTTTTACCACAACCGGCATCCGGCTTGCTTCCGGCGCCGAACTCGATGCAGACATCATTGTCACAGCCACCGGTCTTGTGCTGAAACCGATGGGCGGTGCACAGATCGTCGTTGATGGCGTTCCGGTCGATCTCGGAAAAACGCTGACCTATCGCGGCGCTATGTTCAGCGATGTGCCCAACCTGGCGCTGGCATTCGGCTACACCAATGCATCGTGGACCCTGAAGTGCGAACTGATCGCGCAGTATGTCTGCCGCTTGCTGAACTACATGGATAAACATGGCTACGTTCAATGCACCCCGCGGCGACCAAACAGGCTCTTGCCCGTACAACCGGCAGTGACGCTGACTTCCGGCTATATCAAGCGCGCCCTCGACACTATTCCGCGCCAGGGGAGGCACGCCCCCTGGAAAGCGCATCAGAACTATCTCCGTGATATCCTGAGCCTGCGCCTCGGTCGCCTGAACGACGGATCGCTGGAATTCATCCGTCCAGGTCAACAACCGGCGCCTGCGGTACGAGGAGCACAATAGTGACACGGCGGATGCAACTGGCAAACCGGACGGCAGTCGTCACCGGTGCAGCGAGCGGCATTGGTCGGGCAATTGCCATGTCACTGGCGCGCCGCCGCTGTCACCTTGCGCTGGCGGACATCGACGAAGCGGGCATGGCGCACACAGCAGCCATGATCGCGTCGCACGGGATACGCGTCAGTTGTCATCACCTCGACGTTGGCGACGCAGAAGGGGTTGCCGCCTTGCCCGACGCTGTGCGTCGCGTGCACAACGGCGTCGATCTGCTGGTCAACAATGCTGGCGTGGCGATGTGGGGCGCCTTCGATCAGGTCAGCGACGCCGACTTTGAATGGCTGTTCAACATCAACTTCTATGGTCTCGTTCGCTTAACGCGCGCATTCCTGCCACTGCTGAAAGCGAGCGATGATGCGCGTCTGGTGAATATCTCGAGCGTCTTCGGGCTTGTGGCGCCATCGGGGCAGGCGGCATACGTCGCCAGTAAATTTGCAGTGCGCGGATTCTCCGAGGCGCTCCGGCACGAACTCGAACCCACGTCGATTGGCGTGACGGTCGTTTTTCCCGGCGGCGTGGCCACAGCCATTTCCGAGCGAGCACGCCGGCCAGCGGCAGTGCCCCGTGAAGCGATCGAACAGGGATTGGCGCGATCACGCCGATTGCTGAAACTGCCTCCCGAAGTCGCCGGCGAAACCATCGTCAAAGGGGTCGAGCAGCGCAAAGCGCGCATTCTGGTCGGGCGCGACGCGCATATGCTCGACCTGCTCGTGCGCCTGGCGCCCGTTTCGTACTGGAACATCATGCGGCGTGCGATGGGACGATAAGACCAAGGGTTAGCGATTCTTAACACTTCCCTCTTGCACTGCATCAGTTCACGTAGTACAATAGAACAACAGTATACGAAGATGTTAAGCCTCTGAATCATCATTCGTAGCCTGGAAAGGACGACAAACGTGGTTCATACCGTTTGCGGCCCTCACGGTTACGGAGACGCGAATACCGCCGTTGTTGTTCGTTGACGACAAATGAAGCCCTCACCCGCCTGACGGCGGTTGGGGGCTTTTTGCATCCTTCGCAGCAACGATGCTGCGCATCAACCGTTGTCGTCCGCCTGTCACAGGTACGGGCAGTGATGCAGGAGGTCAGTATGAACCTGATCGTAAACAGCCGCAATGGCAAACTCTCGGATCGCCAGCGCCAGCACATTGAGCAAAAACTCTCGCGCCTTGATCGGTACCTTGATCGCATTGACAAAGTGACGGTCGAGCATATGGAAGAGATGCGGCGCAACGAGGGGAATGTCCACCGCGTGCAGGTGACGGTTATCGGCGATCATGGGGTTCTGGTGCGCGCCGAGCGACGCGCGCCGGAATTGTATGCGGCGATCGATGAAGTGTACGACACGCTCCAACGCCAGATCGAGCGTTACAAGGATAAGCACTGGCGGCGCGGCCGGCTGCGCCGTCAGGGAGGTCAAATTGTCGAGGCGCTGCCGGAACCGACCGCCGCCGCTCCCGCCGAAAGCGTCGAGGAAGAGCAACGACCACACATCGTCCGCACGAAGGAGTTCCAGATCAAGCCGATGTACAGTGATGAAGCAGTCGAGCAGATGGAACTCCTTGGACACAGTTTCTTCATCTTCCAGGATGCCGAAACCGGGAAACTGAACGTGCTCTATCGCCGCCAGGACGGTAACTACGGGCTGATCGTGCCGGAAGTGACCGGCTGACCGCGCAGCGGCAGCGGAGAACCGAAGGGGCAGGTCTGAGACCTGCCCCTTTGGCTGGGCAGGTCTCAGACCTGCCCTTACGCTGCCAGTCCCGCCGACCTGCCCGGACCGGTCCCCGCGCTGCCGCCTGCCCCGCCGACCTGACAGGTCTCTTCCTGTGCGCTCCTCACGCTGTCTGCCAGATCGCCGCCGCTCCGTACCCGACGACCCACGGCGCATTGTGTTCGACATCGCCAGAGGTTCCGTAGTGCAGAATGGTGACCTGATCGGCGCCAAGAGCACGGCAAGCCCACAACACGGCAGCGATCGCGCCGCTGCCGCAGGCATATCCAACGCCTTCCAGCTCAGCGGCAATTACGGCATCGGGATCGAACGCCGCGACCCGCCGCAACAACTCCGCATCGAGCCGGCGCGCAACCGCTTCTGGTTCATAGTGCGAGAGGTCCGAACTAGCGATCAGCAGAACGTTTCGCCCCTGCACGGCTTCTGCCAGCGCCGCGCCGAGTGCAGCAGCCGTCGCTGCCCGCTGATCCGCCAGCATCACCGGCAGCAGGCGGAATGGTCCGAGGACGCACTGAAGAAACGGCAATTCGATTTCGATGGCATGCTCATCGTCGTAGCGCCGCCGCGCCAGACCAACCCCCAGTCGCGCGCGCAATGCGTGGTCGAGCCGTGCGACCGCATCAGCATCGACTTCGACGATGCCCAGCGGCGTCTCATACGCCGCGTGCCCGGCGGTGATCAGTGGTGTTTCACCGCCACGGTGCCACGGCGACGCAATCACGACAATATCCGGCGTACCGCCACGCACACAGGCGAAAGCCCATGCTGCAACCGGGCCAGAGTAGCGTAAGCCAGCATGCGGCGCCAGCAACCCCCACACCCTGCCCGGCAATGCGGGAGGGGTCGCCTGTTCCAGATAGCGCTCGACCTCGCGCCGTAAACGCGCCGGGTTCGAGGGATGCCAGCTGCCGGCAATGGGTGATGGTCGGATATCCACGATCACCTCCTCCGGGGAGCGGTTAGGGGTTAACCCCTCTGACCGTCACCTGCAACCTTCCCACCTTTGCATCCTCGCGCCTGCCCACGTGCAACGTGCCGCTACAACCACCCGCGCCGCTTGAAGATCGCAATCAGCAGCAGACTGACCGCCGCCATCAGACCGAGCGCGAAGGGATAGCCCCAGGGCCAGCGCAACTCCGGCATAATGTCGAAATTCATGCCATACACGCCAGCGATCAGGGCCGCCGACATCAGAATGATCGAGGCGATCGTCAATGTTTTGACAACCTGGTTCAACTGATTCGACTGAAGGGACAGGAACGCATCGAGGGCGCTTGACAGCAGATCGCGGTAGGTGTCGATGCTGTCGGTAATGCGAATCAGGTGGTCGTACACATCCTGAAAATAGGCGACCATGTCGCGCGGATAGATCGGCGCTTCGCGACGGATGAGCACATTCAGCACATCGCGTTCCGAAGCGACAATTTTGCGCATCAAAAGCAGTTCCCGTTTGAGTGCGAAGATCTCCTGGAGCGCTTCGGGACGAAAATGATCGAAAATCTGCGCCTCGACCTCCTCGACTCGCTCGATCAGGGCGTCCAGAATAGGGAAGTATTCATCAACAATGGTGTCGAGCAGATGATAGAGCAGTTCGGCGACATCCTCGTCAAAATCATGGTCATACCGCTGCCAGCGCCGGATTGTTTCGTCAATTGCGGTAATCGAGTCCTGATGGATGCACACCAGATAGTTCGATCCGATGAACAGACTGACCTGCTGCGAAGAAGCCTGCTTCTGCGTTTCATCATAGCGCAGGGCATAGAAGAGCAGAAAATAGTATCCGTTGTACGAATCGATCTTGGGACGTTCGTGCGAGTGGGTCGCATCTTCGATTGCCAGAGGATGGAACCCAAACTCCTCGGAGAGCAGCGCAAGATCTTCTGGGCGCGGATCGAGCAGATCCACCCAAACAATCTGATCCTTCTGCTGGATCAAGTCACTGATCGCAGCGGCTTCGACCGTGCTATCGAACCGCCCGTCGTGCTGGCAGACAACCAGATGGCGGACGGGGGCGCGAGATGTCGTTCGCTGTCGCGAGGTGCGGATCAGACGAGCCATACTACTGAAACCGCTCAGCGAGCAACGCTTCACGGTCGCGATATGCCAGGGCAATCACCTGATCACCCGCCTGGATAACCGTCTCTCCCGAAGGAAGAATGACATCATCGCCGCGCAGGATGGCCGTCAGCAAACAATCGGGCGGCAGTCGCAACGAAGCGACAGTCTTTTCCACCGCGCTCGACTCGGCTGAGACCGTGAATTCAATCAGTGAGATTCGCCCCTCACGCAGGCGAGTCAGTTGCACAATCGCGCCGAGGTTAATGTCGGCTTCCAGCCCACGCCCAATCGTCTGTGCTGTATCGATCGGCAGATCGACCCCCATACGACGGGTGAACAGCCAGGCATTCTTCGGATTATTGATACGCGCAGCAACGCGATTGACGCGAAACTCGCGTTTGCACAGCACCGCAATGACCAGATTGTCCTCATCGTCGCCAGTGACCGCAGCGACGGCATCAGCAAACTCGGCGCCCGCATCGCGCAGCACCGAAGGATCGCAGCCATCCCCCTCAACCACCCGAATATCCGGCAACATCCGCATCAGCGAATACGCCACCTGCTCCTGCTTCTCCACCAGAGTGATCGAATGGCGCCCCTCGGTCGTCAGGAACATTGCCAGATTACGCCCAATTTTGCCGCCGCCGACAATCAGTACATTCATGGCATTCCGCAGGGTTACTGGATCATCGAGTCGAGCAATCCGGTTGCGGTTGCAAGCACTGCAACATGCACCACATCACCATCTTCGAGCAGCACGCCGGGGGTTGGCAGAAATGCTCGCCCACGCCGCACGATAACCACCGGCATGATCTCGCCGGGCACCGACAGATCACGCACAAAGTGACCGACGAGCCGTCCACTGATGGTGACTTCTGCAATCTCCACTTCGCCGCTGCCGAATTGGACCGATGAGACGGTCTCATCACCGTGAAGAATCCGGCGGATTGTATGAACCGCCCAACTGGTCGAACTGATCGTGCGAATGCCGAGTTCCCGGTAGATCGCCTCACGCTGTGGGTCATAGATGCGCGCCACCACATTCGGCACGCGGAAAACATCGCGTGCGACCGTCGCGGTAATGTAATTCGAGTTGTCGCCGTTCGTCACTGCTGCAAGCGCATCGGCGCGTTCGACGCCCGCCTCGCGCAGCGTATCGCGGTCGAACCCGACGCCAAGCACCGTCTGGCCGTGAAATCCGCGCCCGAGACGCTTGAACGCCTGCGGATTCTTATCGACCACTGCAACCGAATGTCCCTCGGCAGCCATCTGCTGCGCCAGCAGACATCCGACGCGACCGCATCCGACGACGATCAGATGCATAGGCTTCCTCTACAATCCAAGCAGGGTCAGGATCAGCGCTTTCTGAACGTGCAACCGATTCTCCGCCTGCTCGAAGACCACCGACTGCGGACCATCGATGACATCAGGCGTCACCTCTTCGCCGCGATGCGCCGGGAGACAGTGCATAAACAGCGATCCTGATCGGGCGTGCGCCATCAATGCTGCATTAACCTGGTACGGTTGAAACACCGGCCGGCGTCGGGCTGCTTCGTGTTCCTGTCCCATCGACGCCCATACATCCGTGTAGACCGCATCCGCTCCGGCGACCACTTCCAATGGCGATGGCATCACCCGGATCGAAGCGCCATTCTCAGCGGCGCGCTGCTCCGCAAGCGCCAGAATATCCGGGTCGGGGCGATAATCGAGCGGACAACCGATACGCACGTTCACCCCCAGCGTTGCTCCCAGGAGCATCAATGAGTGCGCCACGTTGTTGCCATCGCCGACATACGCCAGCGTCAACCCTTCGAGACGGCCATAATGTTCGCGCAACGTCAGCATATCCGCGAGCGCCTGACAGGGATGCTCGCGATCGGAGAGCGCATTGATGACCGGCACAGTGGCATAGCGCGCCAGGGTCTCAACGGTTGCGTGGCAAAAGACGCGCGCTGCAATCGCCTGCACCCAGCGACTGAGGTTGCGTGCCACATCGGGAACGCTTTCGCGCCCGCCCATGTCGATGTCGTTTGCCGACAGGTAACTGCCATGCCCGCCGAGTTGGGTCATACCGGCTTCGAAGGCGACGCGCGTGCGCAGCGATGGTTTCTCGAACACCAGCGCCAGTGTTTTGCCCTGGAGCGGCAACACACCGCTCGCATCGCGCGCGTGCCCGCCATTGCGCCATTCCGCCTTCAACGCTTGCGCCCGATCCAGCAACGCCTCGGCATCGGCGCGCGTCAGATCGGCAGCGGAAAGAAAGTGTCTGACCATACCTGTTCTCGCCATCTATTCCGTGTCGAAGACCGCGTCAACACTGACGGTAAAACCTGCGAGCAGCGCCGATGTCGCCTGCGTGCCGCGCCCGAACGTCCCATGTTCCACATACGCATCGTCCGCCAGTCGCAAGACTGTAATGGTCTCGTCGCGCGGGTCGACGATCCAGTATTCGGGGATGCCCCCTTCGGCGTAATCATGGCGTTTTTCGACCACATCGCGCACAGGTTTATCCTGACCGACCACTTCCAGCACAAGATCGGCGCCGATCCAGAAGCGATCCTGCCGGCGCATATCACGCGCCGAACGCACCAGCAGCAGATCGGGTTCACGATACTTTCCCGAACGAATGCGAAGGCGCAATGGCGCAATCAGCACTTTGCCGCCGGCTAATTCAACCGCCGCGAAGAAGAGACGGTACAGAAAGAGAAGGATTGATTGATGACGGTCGGTCGGCATCGGCAACACTTCGATAGAACCGTCAGTCAATTCGATCAGCACGCTCACACGTTCGCTCAACCACAGATAATCCTCTTCGCTCCACTGCCCCTGACGCGGCGCAGCGTCGAGTACCAGGGCTTCGAGTTCTTCCTGCGACGCGGTGATCATCGACTGGCGGGAAACAGACATCATCCTGCGCTCTCGAATGTGGATGTGATAATGTATGTTTGTGCTATGCGCATTGTACCACAGGGTTCGGGGTTAGGGGGAGATCACTGAGCATGTTGGAAAAAGGCAATTGGGTGTTACTCATCCTGCTGCTGACCTCTTTTCCTTTTCGTGTACTATGACCTCGTCGTTCACCAAGAACCTGTGACTCTCTGGTTCTCATAATGCGCGGTCATTTGGACAATGCTAGTTTTTGAGACAAGAATCCGGCATCGCCTGGTGAAGCCCGCGCAGGCGGGCTTTGCAACCATAGCCCGCGGCTTCAGCTGCCGGGCGGACGGCGGTCCGCGGCATGCCTGCCGGGGCACGTTGACCGTTGCACCTTGCAAAACGAACGCTCGAACATCTTGTCTGACTGAACGCCACCTGGTATCAGTTCTCAGTTCTCGGTTCTCGGTTCTCAGTTCTCAGTTCTCAGTTCTCAGTTCTCGGAAGGAGAAAACCATGTGGGGAGGTCGCTTCGATGAGGGGATCGACGCGCTGATGGCGCGGTTCAACAACTCATTTCCGTTCGATCAACGAATGTGGCGTGAGGATATTCGCGGGAGCATGACATGGGCGCGTCAACTCGCGCAGGCCGGAGTCATATCGGCGGAAGAGCGAGACGCCTTACTGGCAGGACTCGAGGCGGTTTACGCCGAGTTCGACGAAGGACGCTTCGCAGCGCTTCCGGCTGATGAAGATATTCATACCGCCGTCGAGCGGCGACTGGGGGAACTCGTCGGCGCGGTTGCGGGCAAACTCCACACCGGACGCAGCCGGAACGATCAGGTGGCGACCGACGTGCGGCTCTGGACGATGGGCGCGATTCGGCGCATCGACGACGGCGTGCGCGCGCTGCAACAGGCATTGCTGGCGCAGGCTGAAGGCGCAGGCGATGCCGTGATACCCGGCTATACCCACCTGCAACGCGCCCAACCGGTGCTTCTCGCGCACTGGTTGCTCTCCCACTTCTGGCCCCTGCAACGCGACCGCGAGCGCCTGGCGGATTGTGCGAAACGAACGGCAGTGCTCCCGCTCGGCTCAGGCGCGATTGCCGGAACGCCGCTGGCAATCGACCGCACGGCACTCGCCGCTGACCTGGGGATGGCAGCGATTTCCCCCAATAGCATCGATGCCGTCAGCGACCGTGATTTCATTGCCGAGTTTCTATTCTGTGCAGCGTTGATCGGCACGCACCTCAGCCGCCTGGCGGAAGACATGATCATCTACAGCAGCGCCGAGTTCGGTTTCGTCGTTCTCGCCGACGCCTACAGCACCGGTTCGAGTCTTATGCCGCAGAAAAAAAATCCCGATTCTTTCGAACTGCTGCGCGGCAAAGCAGGTCGGCTCACTGGCGATCTGGTCACCGTGTTGGCGGTGCTCAAAGGGTTGCCATCCGCCTACGACAAAGACCTGCAAGAAGACAAAGAGCCGCTGTTCGACGCCGCTGACACGCTCGAACTGGCGCTGCCGGTTGCCGCCGGGGCGGTAGCAACGGCCCGCTTCCGCCATGACCGCATGCGTGCAGCGCTCGACGATACGATGCTGGCTACCGACATCGCCGATTACCTGGTGGCGCGCGGCGTCCCGTTTCGCGAAGCGCACCATGTGGTTGGCAGGCTGGTGCGTGAGGCGGAGCAGCGCGGGGCGCCGCTCTCGGCGCTGCCACTCGACGTTTTTCTCGCAGCGCATCCCGCCTGCAGCAACGACATTCTTCAGGTGTTAGACATTGATCGTTCCGTAGCACAGCGCCGTGTGCCCGGCGCAACGGCGCCAGAAGCCGTGCGCCAACAGATCACCCAGGCGCGGCGTTGCATCGAGGAACATCGAACGTGAAAAGCAGAGACGTTGCACTGCAACGTCTCGAAGCAGTACGGATTACAGGTGGTCGTTGAATGCTGCGTATCGAACGTTACACATGTACCAGGCGCCGGTTGCGTCGCGGCGCCCGCAAAGGAGTTGAAGGTATGAGGGTTCCCGGTAGAAGGCGGGAAAGGTGACGTTCAAAGGTTGAAGGGTGCAGGGGAAGAGAGAGCCGTTGAACGTGAAGTGTTGAATGTGGGCAGTCGGTTCTCATACGAACTTGCGGTCAGTCAGACAAGATGTTCGCGTGTTCATTGTTCAAGGCGCAACGGTCAACGCACAGCATCAGTCGGGGCGGTATGACCGCGCATCGTCATCAGTAGCCCCAGCGGGGCTTTCACTTGCGGTGAGCATGGTCGAACCGCGTGCGGTGAGCATGGTCGAACCGCGTCCTCAGCGAGGGCTTTCGCCCGCAGCGCCCCGGCAGTATTGTACGAATGACCACGCATCGGCATCAGTTCTCGGTTCTCAGTTCTCGGTTCTCAGTTCTCGGTTCTCAGTTCTCGGTTCTTGGTTCTCGGTTCTTGGTTCTCCTAACCCCTAACCTCTGCCAGCGCAATCTGCGATGCCTGCATGGGAAGCCAGAACGTCGCCGTCGTACCGCGTCCTGGCGCGCTCTCAATAGTCAACTCGCCACCCATCAACTGGCAGTAATGCTGACTGATCGCCAGTCCCAGCCCCACGCCACGTTGCTCCCGCCCGATATTCTGCTCGGCAATCGCAAATGGCTCAAACAAATGCACCATCTGTTCCGGTGCAATTCCCGGTCCCGTATCGGACACCTGAAACTGGATGCGTGACCGAGAATCATCACCTGTGTGCGCGATCCGCACCACCACTTCGCCGTCTGTTGTAAACTTGGCAGCATTACTCACCAGATTGAACAGAATCTGGCGCACCCTGGTCGGATCGCCCAACAGTTCCCCTGCCTCCTCGACACCCTCGAGCCGCAAGCGATTCCGGTTGCGTCTGAGCAACGGCTGCACCGTCATTACAACATCATGCACCACATCCGCCACATTGAATGGAACCACATGCAGATCGGACCGTCCGGTTTCGATCTGCGCCATTTCCAGCACGTTGTTCATCAGATAGAGGAGGTGACCGGCGGCAAGGTGGATCGCTTCAATATCGCTGCGCGTTTGCGCCAGGCTCTGGCGTTCGAGACCCGCCTCCAACAACTGGCAATATCCGATGATCGCAGTGAGCGGCGTGCGGATTTCGTGGCTCATATGCGCCAGAAAGGCGCCTCTGGCGCGGCTGCCCGCTTTGGCGGCGTCCCGTGCTGCGATCAACGATCGCTGCGCTTCCAGGAGATGCTCATTGTTGCGTTGCAGCTCCTCACGGATACGGCGCTCCTCGGTGACATCACGCCAGACGAACAGCCGCCCACGACAGACGCGCCGCGTGTCGTAGATCGGCGAGATACGCACATTGAACCAGCGCCGCGACTCGTTGACGTCTACTTCGAGTTCTTCCGCTATCTCGGTCACATCCTGATAGTGATCGACAACGTCATTCCAGCGCGTCAGCGCCTCGCGCGCGTGTCTGCCGAGAATCTGCGACACGGGCAGCCCGATCAATTCTTGCGCCGCGCGGTTTACCTCGATGATCCGCCCCTGGTCATCCACTGCGATAACGCCATCGACCATGCTTTGCAACACCATATCGCGCGCAATCGGACGAATATCGAGCAGACGCCACCGGAATGCACTCCACGCGAAAATCCCCAGCGATACAGCAAATGCCAGCGCCGTCAGATCAGGGATGCTCTTTGGAATGACGCCTGTCAAACGCAGCAGATTCACCGCCCACGGCACTGCAACCGCAATCAGGATGGCCACTGTTTGGAAGAAAAACAACCTGACCGTTTGCCGAGCAAAACGGACAATGGCATAAGCGCCAATAAACACACACGTATAAGAATAGGCAACATGCACCCAGAACCAGGGTCCGTATCGAGTGTCGATGCCGAGACGAAGTTGCTTAACTCGCGGAGTGATCGATGTCCAGAACAGCGAGTGATAATCGTTCGTCAGCAAAATCAACATCGTTATCGCCGGTATGATTGCCAGAAGCCATATGTGGCGGCGGTGGAGCCAGGGCAGCGAGCCGGTGTACTCAGCGGCAAACCAAAGCCACATGACTGGAAGAGCGACTATGCCAATGAACTCGAATCTAATCCACCAGATCATTGAGGCGAAGGTCTGAACGGTCAGTTCCATATGTTGACCAATCAGCCAGACTGCAACGCTCATGCTAAGGAAAGTAAGCGACAACGCGCCAGGCATAACCCGCCTGCGCCACGCATAGACGGCGATGGATATGGCAACGATACTGAGTAAGAGTAGGACGCCGGTGTAGAACGTGAGTGGTCGATCCACAGAAGTCTCACATTTTCGCCTGTAATATGGCTTTCAGATGCAAGAGCAGGGACTACTGCCTGCAACACGGTAACAAGGTCGGTCGCGCGCGATGATGGCTCCCATGCTCACCTCGTTGCAGACCCGTCGGTCAGGGCATGAATACGTCGCATCAGACGGTCGAAATCAATCGGCTTGAGTTCGTAGGCATCGCACCCGGAAGCCAGCCCTCGGATCCGATCTTCGGGCAATGCATAGGCGGTCAGCGCAATGATGGGAATGTGGCGCGTCGCCTCTTCGCTTTTGAGCTGACGGGCGACGTCCCAGCCGTTCTGCTTTGGCAACCCCATGTCGAGCAGGATCAGATCGGGCATGTTGGTGCGGGCAAGATGAAGCGCCTCCAATCCATCAACGGCGAGCGAGATCGTGAAACCTTCCCAGCGCATACGTCGCGCGATCATGTCGCGGTTCATGGCGTCGTCTTCAGCAATCAAAATGTGCATAAGATGCTACTTCCCGGTAGTATAGACAGCGGCTTGCATGCATCGATGCTGTCAATGCTTCTTCCTTGCAGTATTATACGTTCACTACATATCCAATTCGTTGCCAGGAAGATGAAGCTCTGTTCATTTCTGTAGTGCACACTATATGCCCTCGTGATACCTATGAAAAATGAGATCCTGATCCTGATCGTCGGCGCTGCCGACACCGGACGTGCGCCGCTCGCCGCCGCACTGCTTCGCCGACACCTGATGCACCGCAGCATCACTGCGCAGGTTGAGTCCGCCGGGGTGCTCGGGCACGACAACGATCCCGCCAGCCCGGATGCACTGGCAGTTGCAGAGCACATGGCGCTCGATCTCAGTGCGCACCGGGCGCGCAGCCTGAGCGATCACCTGGTTGATGAAGCGACACTGTTGCTGACAATCGACAGCGGAACCGCGCGTGTGGCGCGCCTGCGCTTTCCGACGGCGGCAGCGCGCATTCATACCCTGGGCGAACTTGCCGGACGTGATCGCGACATTCCCGACCCCTTCAAGATGCAGATTGGTCCCTGGCTGGTCTATGCCCGGGAAATCGACCAGATGCTGCAACAGGCGCTCCCTCGCATTATGACGTTCCTTCCCAAACCATCAGCGCCCCCGGTAGAAGCCGGAACTGAGAACCAGGAACCGACCCGCCTCACGCCACGCCTTCCCGAACTATCAGCGCCTCCGCCGTCATCCGAGATCGTTTCGCCGCCATCGCCGTCGGTAGCGGAAGAACGGCGCGCCGCCGCTGAACGGACTGCACAGATCCTCGACCTGATGATGCGCATTCCCGACATTGTCGAATGGACCGCAGCGCGCGAGCAGATAGAAGTCGCCATTTCCGTCGCACAGGCGCACCCTGCCGGCGCAACGGATCAGATCGCAGCGTACTGCGCGCTGCTGCGCGCTGCGCTTGCGCTAACGCCTGCCGCTCCGGGAGCAGCGCATGTCGCGGCGCTGCGCGACGCTCTTGCACGGCTCGATCAACCGGTTGGAGCGGGCGATATCAGTGCTCTGTCGGCGCGTCTCAGCGATTGGACATCGCTGCATTGAACAACCTTTCCTTCACATTCGTTACTCCTTGCGTTATAATGCAAAACAGTTCGTAAAACTCTTCCCAGAGATTCAGGTGATACACTTCACTATATCAGGGGTTGGACAACCAACCTCTCGATACAGTGAGAGCGAGAGAGTCTATGACTATGAAGTTCCGGCTCTTTGGTCGTCACCCACCGTTCCTGCGGCGCCTTCGGCACAACCCGGTTTCTGCACATTATCCTGGAACCTTTCGGTTTCGCATCAGCGAGATCCAGTTTATGTTTGTTGACCGTACTACCTAATCGAAATCTCTAGAAGGAAGCGATATGGCAGCAGCATTGACGCTTTACCGCACAACGATCGGCAAGAAAGCAGTGATGGCGATTACCGGCTTTATCGGCTACGGGTTCGTTATTTTGCACATGATCGGCAACCTGAAGATTTTCGAGGGCGCGGAAGGTTTCAATGAGTATGCCCACTTTCTGCGCACCGTCGGGTACCCGATGGTGCCGGAGCGCGGCATTCTCTGGGTCTTGCGCGTGGTTCTCCTGGCATCGGTGATCCTGCATGTCACTGCCGCCATCCAGCTGACGCGCCTCGATTGGGCGAGCCGCCCGAAAGGGTACCGCGAAACGCGACGGAAACAGGCGACCTTCGCCTCACTCACGCTGCGCTGGAGTGGTCTGGCGATCTTCCTGTTCATCGTCTATCACCTGGCGCACTTTACCTTCGGGCTCGGCATTCCCAACTTTGGCGGTCACGAAACGGCATACCAGAACGTTGTGGCAGGATTCTCGAACCCGATCAATGTTCTGCTTTACATCGCCGCTGTCGGCGCGCTTGGTACGCACCTGTACCACGGCGTCTGGAGCATGTTCCAGACCCTGGGGCTGAATGGCCCGCGCACCGATGGTCTCTGGCGCGGTCTGGCGGTTCTTTCGGGGATTCTGTTGTTCCTCGGTTTTTCGACCGTGCCGGTTGCGGTTATTACTGGACTGGTGCGCTGATGTGCGCAACGTATGCATGCGCCGTTTCGCAGTGAAGCACACTAGAAGAGAGGCAAACCTATGACCACCACGGATACCAGGCCAACAACAACCCGGCCCTCAACGGAATATCTCGACCCAAAACTCAATTCGAGAATCCCGGAGGGGCCTATTGAGCGTAAATGGGAGCGCCATAAGTTTGAAATGAAACTGGTCAGCCCGACAAACCGCCGGCGCTACACGATCATCGTCGTCGGTTCGGGCCTGGCGGGCGCCTCGGCAGCGGCAACTCTGGGAGAAGCCGGGTACAACGTCAAGTGCTACACCTACCACGATAGTCCCCGCCGCGCGCACAGCATCGCCGCGCAGGGCGGCATCAACGCCGCCAAGAATTATCGCAACGACGGCGACAGCGTCTACCGCCTGTTCTACGATACGGTCAAGGGCGGCGACTTCCGCGCGCGTGAGGCGAATGTACACCGCCTGGCGGAAGTCAGTATGGCGATCATCGATCAATGCGTCGCACAGGGGGTGCCATTCGCGCGCGAGTACTCCGGCTATCTGGACAACCGCTCGTTCGGCGGCGCGCAGGTGGCGCGCACCTTCTACGCCCGCGGGCAAACCGGGCAGCAACTGCTGCTCGGCGCCTACCAGGCGCTCAGCCGCCAGATCGGGCTTGGGCAGGTCAAGATGTTCTCACGCACCGAAATGCTCGACCTGGTCGTCGTCGATGGTCGAGCGCGCGGCATCGTTACGCGCGATATGGTCACCGGCAAGATCGAGTCGCACATGGCCGACGCGGTTGTACTGGCAACCGGCGGATACTCGAATGTCTTCTATCTCTCGACCAACGCCAAGGCGTGCAATGCGACCGCCATCTGGCGCGCGCATCGCCGCGGCGCTTTCTTCGGCAATCCATGCTTTACCCAGATCCACCCGACCTGCATCCCGGTCAGCGGTGACCACCAGAGCAAACTGACGCTGATGTCGGAGTCGCTGCGCAATGACGGGCGCGTCTGGGTGCCGAAGACGCCTGGCGATAAGCGCCCGCCCAGTTCGATTCCCGAAGATGAGCGCGACTACTACCTGGAGCGCAAGTACCCCAGTTATGGCAACCTGGCGCCGCGCGACATTTCATCGCGCGCTGCCAAGCAGGTGTGCGACGAAGGGCGCGGCGTCGGTCCTGGCGGGCTTGGCGTTTACCTTGACTTCTCCGATGCGATCAAGCGCCTGGGGAAGAAGGTGATCGAAGAACGCTACGGCAACCTGTTCGAGATGTATGAGCACATCACCGGCGAAAATCCATACGAGACGCCGATGCGCATTTACCCGGCGGTGCACTACACGATGGGCGGTCTGTGGGTCGATTACAACCTGATGAGCACCATCCCCGGCCTGTTCGTCATCGGCGAGGCGAACTTCTCGGACCACGGCGCCAACCGCCTGGGCGCGTCGGCATTGATGCAGGGTCTGGCGGACGGCTATTTCATTCTGCCGTATACCATCGCCGATTATCTGGCGTCGACCAAACTGCCGAAGGTTGATACGACCCACCTCGCCTTTCGCGAAACCGAGGCGGAAGCCGCCGACCGCATTAAGCGCCTGCTCAACACAAAGGGGACGCGCACGGTCGATATGTTCCACCGCGAACTTGGCAAGATTATGTGGGAATACTGCGGTATGGGACGGAACGAAGCCGGTCTGAAGCGCGCACTCGAACTGATCCCGGAACTCCGTGAGCGCTTCTGGCGCGAGGTGAAAGTGCCTGGCGAAGGCAACGACATCAATCAGGAACTGGAGAAAGCCGGGCGCGTCGCCGACTTCATGGAACTTGCCGAACTGATGTGCATCGATGCGCTCCATCGCGATGAGTCGTGCGGCGGGCATTTCCGTGAAGAGCATCAGACGGAAGATGGCGAAGCCGAACGTGATGACGAGAACTTCTCGTATGTGGCCGCGTGGGAATTCACCGGTTTGGGAACAAAGCCGGTACTTCATAAGGAGCCGCTGATCTTTGAGTATGTCAAGCCAACCGTTCGCAGCTACAAGTAATTGTCTGGCGTAGCGTCGGGGAAGGCGAGTTGCGCGCCACGACCGTCGCAGCATCTTTCCCGTGCGCTAGCGCCCTGGAATAGAGAGAACACACTATGAACCTGACGCTCCATGTCTGGCGACAGAAGAACCCGCAGTCGGAAGGTCGCTTTGTGACCTACCAGGCAAAGGATATCATCCCTGACATGTCGTTCCTGGAAATGCTCGACGTGGTCAACCAGGAACTTATCATGAAAGGCGAGGAGCCCATTGCATTCGAGCACGACTGCCGCGAGGGCATCTGCGGCTCGTGCGGTATGGTGATCAACGGGTACCCGCACGGCGGTCATCGAGGAACCACGGCATGCCAGTTGCATATGCGCCATTTCAAGGACGGTGACACGATCACGATCGAACCGTGGCGCGCGCGCGCCTTCCCGGTGATGAAAGACCTGATTGTGGATCGCTCGGCGTTCGACCGCATTATTCAGGCAGGCGGCTTTATCTCGGCAAATACCGGCGTGGCGCAGGATGCCAATGCCATTCTGGTGCCAAAACAGAATGCCGATGCTGCGATGGACGCAGCAGCGTGCATCGGTTGCGGCACGTGTGTGGCTGCCTGTCCGAACGCTTCGGCAATGCTCTTTACTGCCGCCAAGATTGCGCACCTCGGACTGTTGCCGCAGGGTCAACCCGAACGCCATACCCGCGTGGTGCGCATGGTCGAACAGATGGATAAAGAAGGGTTCGGCGGGTGCACGAATATCGGCGAGTGCGCCGCAGCCTGCCCGAAAGTGATTCCGCTCGATGTGATCGCCCGGATGAACCGCGACCTGCTCGTGGCGAAGATTAAGGGTGTATGAAGGTGACGGTCATCTGCACTCGGAGCGCTGCCCGGCCGCCCCCACGCCCCTGGCGCTGATAAGAACGCCGCAGTTGGCGTACTCCCCGCGATGAGGGTGCAGGCATGATTTGTCATGAAACGACGCGCCGGCTGCCAGCGATTGAAATCGCCCCTGATGGACCTGCGGCCGACCGTCCGCCTGCGCGGACAGGACGGCGGCGTCCACGCCGGTGGACGCCCGGCGGAACGCCCGCCCGGCGCGACTTCAGTCGCCAGCCCAGGCGCAGCGCCGCAGGAACGCGCTTGCTTGCCGTCTGACAATTCATGCCTGGACCCCCCGCGATGACCGTCACCTCCGCCCGCACCCCGCCACTTGAGTTCTGGGACATCGGTGCTATGATCTGTGCGCCATGACTCACACTGCGAACCATCGACGGAAATCCGACATCCCCGCCCGCCTGTTTGCCGCATGCGACGCGCTTGCCCACGGTCTCGGCGCGTTGCCCGACGATGAACGGCGCTCCGCAGCCGCGCTCACGCTGGCGCGACTGATGTTTCTCTCGTTCCTCCGCGTGCATGGCTGGTTCGATCAGTACGGTTGCTCCCAATCTCTGGAATATGATGACTGTTCTGGCGATGCCATGCTGCAATGCCTGCCACCCGGCATCATCACGATGCGTTCTCTTCCCCGCCCGGACAACGCTGCGCTGCGCGAGGCGCTGACGCTGCTTCGAGATGCTGCCTGGAGTCTCGACGACAACGAACCCGGCTGCCTGACGCCAGCAGCGATGGGATTCGTTTTCGAACGTTATGTCGAGCGAAAACAGAGTGGCATCTACTACACCGGCAATGACGTCACCACATATATTGTCAGTCGCACGGTTTTCCCGCGCCTACTTGAGACGCTGTCACCCCAAGCCGCACATCTGATCACCGACCTCTTGCGCCAGGACCCGCTGCGCTATGTTCCTGCGGCGCTGCGCCATGGCATCGACCGGAAATTGCCGCCTTTGATTGCAGCAGGTCTATCAGATGTTGCGCTGCGCCGCTCGTGGGACGCTACCGCGCCCGCTGCCTTTGCGCTGCCAGAGGAAACCTGGCGTGAAGTGATTGCCCGCCGCCGCCGTGTAACGGAAACGCTCGCCGCACTCCGTACCGGCATCGTCATTCCGGCGGACCTGGTGACCCATAATCTCGACCTGATACGCCTGATGCGCGACCTCTGTACGATCTGGCCTCCTTCCCGGCTGGATGACCTCGATACGGCACTGGCGCAACTGACAGTGCTCGATCCGACCTGCGGTGCGGGGGCGTTTCTCTGCGCCGCGTTCGACCGGCTGGCAGACCTTGCATGCATCATTGCCCAACGCCGCATATCCGGCGGGAATAGCGCCGTCAATCTCGCCCGACGCTTGCGCGCGATTGTCGAGCATAATCTGTATGGCGTCGATCTGATGCCGGAGGCGGTGGAGATCTGTCAGATGCGGCTCTGGCTACGCCTTGCTGCGCGTGTCGATCATCAGGATCACCTGTGCGATCTGCGGTTCAATATTCACACCGGTGATGCACTGACCGGCTCACTCGATCACGTGGACGACATCCGCCAAAACGACGGCGCTGAACGGCAGCGACCGTTGCACTGGCGGGTGACATTTCCAGGCATTATGGCAGCGGGAGGGTTCGATGTCGTGACCGGCAACCCGCCATATGTGGTGCGAAACGGATTAAGGGAGAATCCGCTTTTGCGTCAGTATCAGACAGCGACAACCGGCAATGTGTACGCATTGGTGATCGAGCGCGCACTGAACCTGCTCCGACCAGAGGGGTGGCTCGGCGTCATCGTACCGGTCGCGTCAGTCGCCACCGACAGCATGGCGCCGTTGCAGCATCTTTACACGCCGTTGCGCCAGTGGCACAGTCATTATGCCGTGCGACCGGGCAAACTCTTCCCGGATGTCGATATGAACCTGACAATCACGCTGTTGCACAAGACGCCGACCGCCGGAGAACGCTATGTGAGCGGCTATCGACGCTTTCGTTCCCGTGAGCGCAGGCATCTGTTCGATACCCTTGGCTACGCCTGCCTGCCTGTTTCGGAAACTATCAACGGAGCGCTGCCCAAACTTGGCTCGGCACTGGAAATCCGGTTGCTCCAGCGCATGCTGACGCATGGCCGTCGTCTGCGGGATTATACCGCACGAGACGGCGTTACGATCTACTACCACTCAGGGGGGCGTTACTGGCGCAAGGCGCTGCCGGAGAAACTATCGTCGCACTATAAGCCGCTGCGGGTTGAACCGACCGTTACTCCCATCGTGCTCGCGCTGCTCAACAGCCAGGTCTTCTACTGGTACTGGATCGCCTTCTCAAATTGTATGGACGTGGTTGCGCGCGAGGTGCTGGAGTTTCCAATGTTTCGTCTGGAAGACGCCGATCCGGCACCCTTTGCGAGCGCCGTGGATCGCCTGATTGCGCTCTACCGCGAGAGCGCCACGACGCGCGCGCGCCGCGGCGCGCGCATTCAGACCAGCGAAACGAACATTGACGCAGCACGAGCGCATGCAGTCATCGACACTATCGACCGACTGCTGGCGCATTGCTATGGGTTCGACGACGAAGAACTCGACTTTGTGCTCAATTACGACCTGAAGTATCGCCTGGGAACCCGACAGGCGCCTTACTGCTGACCATTCGCCAGGTGGCGCAGCACACCACGCGTATCGACGACGCGCCGTGCATGGCGCGCAACCCGTTGCCAGTCATACGCCGAGTGGTCGGTGACGATGATGACGCAATCGGCCACTCCGAGCGCCTCATCGAGATTCGGCTCACAGCGCATGCGCAGACCCTCAACCTGCACCTCGGGCACGTGCGGATCATGGTACGTCACCAGCGCGCCCTTCTCGTCCAGCAAGTGAATAATGTCGAGCGCCGGCGACTCGCGCACATCATCGACATCGCGTTTGTAGGCAACCCCCAGCACCAGCACGCGACTGCCCCGCACCGCCCGCCCGGCATCGTTCAGCGCGTCCTGCACCTTCTGCACCCAGTAGCGCGGCATATCGGTGTTGACCTCGCTCGCCAGATCGATAAACCGCGCCGTGTAGTTGAGCGTCTTTAATTTCCACGACAGGTAGAGCGGGTCAATGGGAATACAGTGCCCACCCAGTCCCGGTCCAGGCGTAAACTTCATAAACCCAAACGGCTTGGTCGCGGCTGCGTCGATCACTTCCCACACATCCAGACCGAGCTTATCGCACATGAGCAACACTTCATTGACCAGCCCGATATTGACGGCGCGGAAGGTGTTTTCGAGCAATTTGACCATTTCCGCAACCTCCGGGCTGCTCACCGGCACAACCCGTTCGATAGCCGTTTCGTACAGCGCCCGCGCCACGTCCAGGCAGGCAGGGGTAACGCCGCCTATCACCTTTGGTGTATTGTGTGTCGTCCAGTCGGTGCGACCGGGATCGACCCGTTCGGGAGAGAATGCCAGGAAGTAATCCGTGCCGACCTTCAAGCCGCTTGCGTCGAGGCGCGGCAAAATCACCTCGCGAGTAGTGCCGGGGTAGGTAGTGCTTTCCAGAACGATCAACTGACCGGGACGCAGACGATGCGCAATCTGTTCGGTCACCGCCAGAATTGCCGAGATGTCGGGATCGCGGGTTTTGCGCAGCGGTGTAGGAACACAGATGCTGATCGCATCAAGTTCTGCGAGCACATCGAAATCTGTCGTGGCATCGAGCAGGCCATCAGCGCGCAATTGGGCCACAACGTCAGTTGGCACATCGTCGATGTAACTGCGTCCGGCATTGATGGCAGCAACCCGTTCGGCGCTGGCATCGACGCCGGTCACGCGCAAGCCGGCGGCGCCAAAGACCGCAGCCAGCGGCAACCCGACATACCCGGCCCCCACGATGCCGACGCGCACCGAACGATCGGCAATGCGCCGCAGCAGCCAGTCTCTGGATGATAATGCAGTCATGGATGTGCTCCCTCGTGACGGAACCATGCGACCTGAAGTAGCGGCGCCCTGTGCTATAGTCACGAACGTGCTCCCTTGTGACGGAACCATGCGACCTGAAGTGCTATAGTCACGAACGTGCTCCCTCGTAACGGAACCATGCAAGTGTCCGCGCCAGACCTTCCGTTAGCGAGACGCGCGGCGTGTACCCCAGCGTCTCACGGATCGCATCAATGCTTGCCTGTGAATGCCGCACATCGCCAGAGCGCGGCGGGTGGTGATCTGGCGCAAGACTGCTGCCAAGCAAATGGTTGATCTGCGCCGCCAGTTCGAGCAGCGAGGTGCGCGCTCCCGCGCCGACGTTGAACACGGCTGAACAATCGGCGGGTGCATCCGCCGCTGTCAGATTGGCATCCACCACGTTCTCGATATAGGTAAAATCGCGCGACTGCAAGCCATCGCCGTAGATGATCGGCGGAATACCGCGCACCATCCGGTCGATAAAGCGTGGAATAACGGCGGCATATTCAGAATGCGGATCCTGCCGGGGACCAAACACATTGAAGTAGCGCAGTGCAATGGCAGGAAGACCGTAGACGATACTGAACGCCATGCAGTACTGTTCGCCTGCCAGTTTCGAGACGGCATAGGGCGAGAGCGGTTGCGGCGCCTGTGTTTCGACTTTCGGCAGCGTCGGCGTATCACCATAGACCGACGATGACGATGCGAAGACCACCCGCCGCACACCGGCATCACGCGCCGCCGTCAGCACGTGCAATGTCCCGGTGACATTCACTGCATTCGTGGTGACAGGGTCATCGACCGAACGCTGCACGGACGCCAGCGCTCCCTGGTGAAAGACGACCTCAACGCCGGCAACAGCGCGACGAACGGCATCTTCATCACGTAAATCACCTTCGATGATCTCTACATCATGACGAACGTGAGCAAGATTGTCGTACCGACCGGTAGAGAAATTGTCGAAGACGCGCACCTGATCACCGCGTTGCAGCAACGCTTCGACCAGATGCGAGCCAATGAAACCGGCGCCGCCGGTCACCAGAACGCGAGCCATACATCGTCCTTCACACTCAGGGAACGAAGCGATACTCCAGGCGTGGCGCGTGCGGCTGCACAATGGCGCGCAACCCCAGCGGATCAGCAGGTTGCAGGTTGCGCTCCAGATTTGCCTGCAACAACTCACGCAGCGTGTTGAACGAGCGATACCGCACGATCAGCGCATCGGTCAGACCTGCCAGTTCCTTGGCGCCGTTGATCGCATCGTCGAGATTTCCCAATTCGTCGATCAGTCCGAGCGCTTTTGCCTGTCGTCCGGTGTAGATTCGTCCGTCGGCGAGGCGGATCACCTCAGTGCGTTCCATCCCGCGCCCTGCAACGATGACATCGACAAATCCCTGGTACGCCTCATCGACCAGCGCGTTCCAGATCGCCTCTTCCTCCGGCTGTGGCGGGCGCAACGGCGAACCGATGTCTTTCAGATCACCGCTTTTATACACATATTCGCGCAAGCCAAGCCGCTCGAAGGCTTCGTCGTAGTTCAGCAGCGAGACAATCACTCCGAGACTGCCGGTCAGCGTATCCGGGTTGGCGTAGATCCGTTCGCCCGCCATCGAGATGTAGTACCCGCCGCTGGCGGCGACTGAACCCATCGAAATGACCAGAGGCTTATCCTTCTCGCGCAGTTTCTTGAGTTCAACGTACAACTCGTTGCTCGCGACAACGCTGCCGCCGGGGCTGTCCACCCGCAGCACGACCGCCTTCACGCGCGAGTCATTGGCAGCGGTGCGGATCTGCGATAGCAACTGCTCGTGGCTCAGACCAGTGCTGAACAATCCATCGTCGGCGCCGGCGCCAATTGTGCCGCTGACGGTAATGACCACGATGCGATCGTTTCCACGCCCCGAGATGACTTCCTCCTGCCATCTGCTGCCGGGAACCGTTGCTGCTGCGCCGCTCCCGCCATCAAACGCCAGCAGCAGCGCCATGCCGCCCAACGGCAGAATGGCGCATGCCAGGACAATGCCCAGAATGATTGAAATCACGATAATCCACGTCCGGTCCTTGCGTGGCGCCGGCTGCGCCGGAGGAACCGGCGGCGGGTTGAATGTTTCACTGCTCATCTATCTCTCCTCCTCGTATCGATCCAGCAGACGCCTGTAAGAGGCGCCCCCGCATTCGCGTTGCACGTGCGTTCGCCAGGAATTGACCGACGCCAGGGCCGGTTTGAGAAGGGCAGGTCTGAGACCTGCCCCAACCGCCGCCGACTATGATACCACATGCCGGTCTCGAATGCTCGTTGCCCTGCGATTCGTCGGCAGAGAGACGCGGTAAGGAGCGTGGCGGGTCTCATAGAACACAACCACAACTGGACCATCAAGGACGTGGAGCGGCGAACGTTGGCTTCGACAGGCTCAGCCGGCTTCGACAGGCTCAGCCGACGTTCGCCGCAAGACGGTCAACACGAGCACGTATTGGACAACATCCAGTTGATCGCTCTACGAGACGACTGATACGAGGCGGATGCTTGCCCAAAAATCTGCACTTGTGAGACATCCCCTTCTCCCCTTGTGAGAGCAGGGGGCAGGGGGGATGAGGGGAAAATGGCCAGAGGGACGCTGAAAACGCATGTTGCATCTCATCTGAACCTCGCCCCTCACGCCGCCTCCCCTTGTGGCAGAAGGGGGCAGGGGGGATGAGGGGAAAATGGCCAGAGGGACGCTGAAAACGCATGTTGCATCTCATCTGCGCCTCGCTCCTCACGCCTCCCATCGCGCTCAGCGACGAATCGCCGGCAGATAGACGCGGTGCACCTGCGCCAGAACGCGCAGCGTGACCGGCGGAAGCGCCGAGTTGCTGACCCGCACCTCCAGATCGCCGGCGCTCGCCACATCAGCTGCGGTCAATGTCGTGCGCAGTTCAGTGGCGCTCACAAACGTCGTCGAGCGTTCGACCCCGCCGATGACAATCTTGCTGCTCGCATCGAACCCGGCGCCGGAGACGATCAGGAGTGTTCCCGCTTCGCCGACGCCAACGAACGGCGGCATGAGCGCCAGCGCCAGCACCAGTTCATACGCGCCAGCATCGCAGCCGCCGCCCTGTGGCCGACTGATGCCGCGTTGGTCGATTGCCGGGCACGTCGCCGCCGCAGCACGGTTGAACGCCGGGCTTGACGCAGTGATGGCCATCGTCGGCGTGGGACCGCCATTGTTTGCCAGCGGCGCGAGTTGCGGGTTCTGGAAGAGGATTGCCGAAACCGGCGAGGTAATCAGGTTGTTGATGTCGTTATTGAAATCAGGCGCCTTGGTTCGCGGAAATTGAATGTTCCCACCGCCGTTGAGCAACGAGCGGTTGGTGTGATACCCCTGGAACTCGGTCGTGACCGGATTGGTATGGGTTGGATCGAGACGATTGGAAGCGAAGATCGAACTGGTCAGCGTCACTGCCGCTTCGTTACTGGCAAAGATCGCGCCGCCCTGAAACGTGACGAAGTTGTTGGCAAATGTTGCGTGGCTGATGTCGATCGTTCCCCTGCTGATAATCAGCCCGCCCCCCTGTCCGATAATGTTCGTCCCAGCAGTGGCGGCGCGATTGTCGAAAAACGTCGAGTTGATCACCCGCCCGCGACCGTTGACCAGCATCCAGACGCCGCCGCCCTGCCGTGCGGCATAGTTGCCGTTGAAGGTCGACTCGCGGATCTCGATGTTGTCCTCGTTCACGCCGCCAGCCCATTCGTCTTCGATGTGGTAGATGGCGCCGCCGTGACCTTCGGCGGGCGGCGCGTCGAGCACGCGATTGTTGCTGAACGTCGAGCGGGCATAGGTGGCTTTGGTGTTCAGGTTATCGGAGATCGTCACCTTGAGTGCGCCGCCGCCGCGCGTTGCGGTGTTGCCATCGAAGACGCTGCCGCAGACATCGACGGTGTTGCTGGTGATCGGGTTGAAATCGTTGCTGACGCCATCGAGATGAATCGCGCCGCCATGCCCGCGCACAACGCCGCCAACGGTTGCATCGGAGGCGCGGTTGTTCGTGAACCGCGAGTTGTACACCTGAAGCCCCGTGGCAATCCCGCCGAATGCGCCGCCGTTGCCCGCCTCGTTATTGATGAACACCGATCCGACAATAATTGTTTCGTAGATATTCCCGGCATAGATCGCACCGCCCTGGTTGTCTTCGTCGGTGATGCTGGTGGTGCGGTTGTTCTCGAAGACCGAGTTGATGACGTGCAGGCGCGTTCCGGGACTCGTCACCCAGAGCGCTCCGCCGCGCGCTTTGTCATCTTGTGTTTTCGTGGCGGCTGGCGCGCGCCCGTTGATGAAGCGCATATTCTGAATGACCAGATCGTTGCCGGAGGTCTTGTCGATGTGCGAACCGGGGGTGAACGGCTTTTCGACAATACGGGTGACACCGCCGCCATCGAGCGTGATCAACCCTTTGCCGTCGAGCACAATGTTGCGAGTCGCCGAGGTAACCAGCGGTGAGGTGATCGGAATCGTGACCGGATTGGGTCCACAGTCGAACATAATGTGCCCGCCGGCTGCAAGCGCCGTTTGCAGCGCCGCCTGCGTGCAACTGGTGATAACGGTCGGATTGACCAGCGTCACCGGCGCAACTGGAGGGTTGCAGGCGGCGGGAGGCGCACCAGAGGCGCCAGCAGGCTCTGATGCCATGCCGGGCAGTGGCGGAACCGTTATGACGACACAAACGATGGTCAGGCAGATACGCGCCAGCAGACGGCGCCAGCGACTGAACGGTCGTGGGTTGTTCATGGGCGAGTCACTCATCAATGGGAGAACACAACGATACGGGATCCCTCGATAGCATAAACCTTTCTTTGATCGTGCTCAATAGTACATCGTACCTACTTCCTTTCCAGGACCCAAAGCGAACAGAACCACGAGCAACGAGGCGTGCCAGTATGCGCACCGCGCATTTCGCGCCGCGATGCGCACGTTTGAGGAAGACGCTCATTCTGGAGATGTGATACCATATGAGGTGATGAGAACCCATATCGGACAGCATGCACGATGGCGCATTCTTCTGAGCATACTCCTGGTTGCAGTATGCGTCGCGTCGTGCGCTGCGCCTGCCAGTTCAGCGCCAGCAGCACCGGTGCGCGTCCAGGAAGCCTATTTCTACAAGCCGCCACGCGACGGAACCACAGCAGAAGCGCTGGCAGCACGCGCCGACCTGATCATCCTCACGCGCACCGATGAACCGTTTCGAGACGCAGTACGCGCTGCCGGATACCCCGGCATTATCCTCCAGTACATGCTGACTGCCGAGGTCAGCGGTCCGGTTGACGCTGTGCGCGCCGATGCCCCCTGCAACCCCGATCATCGCCCGTGGCGCAACCAGGCGGCGTTTCGCGTCGGCGAGTTCTGCGCCCTAATCCATCCCAATGACGACTGGTTCCTGCACAACGGCAGGGGCGAACGTCTCTACACGAACTGGCCCGGCCACACCGGATATTTTTACCATATGAACCCCGCCAGTCCGGGATGGCGCGCTTTTCTGATCGATCGACTCCGTCAGGCGCTTGAAGGCGACGACCGGGAACCTGCACTGGGGTACGATGGCATCTTCCTGGATAACGTTGCGCTTTCGCTGTGGAAACTGCGCCGACAAACGAGCGCTAGCGACGGTGTGGTGCGCGAGTTCGACTCGGACGAGGCGTATCGCACCGCCTGGATCGGGTTGCTCGCCGAAATATCCGACGCACTGCGACCCACGTGGCCGGTGTGGGCAAACCTGATCGTCGACTCAGGTCACGGTTGGAACGATTATTTGCTCTACCTAGACGGCGTTATGGTCGAAGCATTTGCGACAGGGTGGCAAAATCAGGTGCAACCGAACGAGTGGGAGCGCGGACTGGCGCAGGCTGAAGAGGTGCTGCGTCAGGAGAAGGGATACCTGGCGGTGGTACAGGCAAAGGACTCGTCGCTCCTGCCGTTCACACTGGCGTCGTATTTCCTGATCGCCGACGGTCGTCACGCCTTCTTCCGCTATGCCGAACGTGGCGACTACGCAATCTTTCCGCACTACGCGCTGCTCGACGCCTCGCTGGGCGCTCCAAAGGGACCGCGCTATCGGCAGAATGACGGAACCTGGCGCCGCGATTTTACAAACGGCTACGTCGTTGCTGATCCGGTGAACCGGAACGGGCAAATTGTTGTAAAATAGCCGCCCGACGCTAAAGCGTCGGAATGATTGCACCGGGGGCGTTGCTTCGCCCTTACCTGCGTTCCGACACTGGTTTTTCCCTCATCCCCCTGCCCCCTTCTCCCACACGGGTAGAAGTGGAGTATGGGCGCACCTCCGCCGCGTGCAGTCCCGCGCCAGCGGGACTTCGTTCTCGCCGCGCGGGCGTTCACGTTCGTGCGTTGGGTAGGCGAAGGCACTGCCTTCGCCTACCCATACTAACTTGCGGTCAGTCAGACAAGATGTTCGAGCGCCTGGTTCGCACGGCGTAACAGTCCACACCGCGCTTTGGCAGTCGTGGACGCATGACTGCGCCTCGGCATCAGCAGCCCCAACGGGGCTTTCACCTGCAGTGAGGGCAGTCGAACCGCACGCGGTGAGCACCGTCAAACCGCGTCCTCAGCAAGGGCTTTCGCCCGCAGCGCCCCGGCAGTATTGCACGAATGACCGCGCATTAGTACCAGGTCTGGTTCGCGCAACGCGGTCTCCGCCAGTCGAGTGAGACGGCGGCAAAGCGCGAAGCGGCAAATGCGGCGCTGAAGGTCCTGACACATCACGACGCACTGGTATAGCCGGAGCGCGTCTTCACACACTTTCGACGGTGGCAGTCACATCGAGCGCGCTGAGCATTTGCCTGATCTCATCGACGTAGAGCGCATTCATGACGATCACGACCTCAGGCTGATATGAACGCAGAAATGCCGGCACAACAACGTGTTGCCCGCTGCCGGCGACATATTTTCCCTGTTTGCGCGGATTGATATCAACCACATACTCAACAGCGCCCTGATCGCGGAAGACGTTGAGAAAGGTCACCCCCTTCGATCCGGCGCCCCAAACGACCACGCGCCTGGACTGCTGCGCCAGATCACCAAGCCGTGCGCGCCAGTGCGTCTCTTTCGCGCGGTAGTTGTCGCCAAACGCCATGACATCACGCTGCATGCCGTCGAAATCAAGCCGCGCCCGCGCCGAGAGCGATACACTGCCTGATGCCGGTCGCACCTCGATTGCCAGGAACTGCCCGCCGAACTCCTCACGCACATCGAGAGTCTCGAAGCCAGCAGTCTCGAACAGATACACCAGCGACGCCGGGCTGAAGTACGAACAATGCTCGTAGATGATGTCCCAGATGCCCAGGTCGCGCAGCGTCCAGAGTGCGTTGGGCACCTCAAAGTACACAACCGGCTGACGATGATCGCCGATCACGCGACGCAGGCTCTCGATGAAAGCACGCGGACGTTCGATATGTTCGAGCACATGGCGGCATACAATCAGATCAGCGGGTTCGTGGGCATACGCTTCGCTGAAGAAATCCACAACAAAGCGCACATTCGGATCGAGCGCATCGCGCTCCGGATCGGGCACAAAACTTTTGTCGAACCCGACGCCACGATTGTCACCGGCGCGACAGATCTGGCGCAGGAAATCACCCTTGCCACAACCAATCTCGACAATATCCTTGCCACGGAGGTTGTAACGCTCGATCAGGCGTTGCGTCAGATCGGTTGCATACTGCTGGAAACGCCCGGAAAAGTGGAGCGAATTTTCATACTCCTGCGAATAGTCCATAAGAGACGGATCGAAGGCATAGTTATACACATGACCGCACGCCGGGCAATAGCCAAGCACAATATCGCCGCGTGGCACCGAGAGCGCCGCTTCGCGCGTTTCCCACAGCACATTGCAATAGATCGGCGCCTGCTCTACCTCCATAAACCGATCCAACTCGCCCGAGTCGCAGATTGGGCACAAATGTACACCCATCGTCTGCCGGTCGCGGAACGGTCGTGGGATGGAATCGTTCATTGCGAACCTCGCTGCACGTGATAAGAGGCAGTCCGATCATCGGTGGGACGGGCAAGCGCCTCGCTCATGATCGCAATCAGCATACGCGCGTGATGCGTCACATTGAACTGCTGAAGAATATCCTGATGCGCACGCTCAATCATATGCACAATGTCCGGCTTGTGCGCAGGATCGAGCGCCCAGCGCAGCGCTTCGACGTAACTCTCGGGCGTGCCGTGCACAATCAGCCCATTGTCTCCGTGGCGCACATAATCGCGCACGCCCAGCGCATCATTGACGATCACGAGCTTTTTGAGCGCCATTGCATTCAGATAGGTCTGCTGACCGCTGGCGCGGTATGTTCCCATGCGCAGCGGCACAACAACCAGCGCTGCGCCGCGCAACAATCGAACATATTCATCGGTTGGGACCTGCCCTGCACGCACGTTTGGCGGAAGATTCGGGTGGTTATTCAGTTTGCGTGTGGCGAACACGAATGAATGCTCCGGCATCATCCGTGCAGCCTCCACCAGCGGCGCATAGTCGCGGAACGAATTGCCGCCAGCGAAAATGTACGTTCCCGCCTCGACGCACCCCTGCATATCCTCTTCGGTCAGCGAACACATGTAGGGAACGAAGCGCACCTTTGCTTCGTCGACGCCCCAGACGAGCGAGAAGAGGCGGCGCTCATCGTTGGAGAGCAATGCATAACGGCTGACCGCACGGTCAGTAAAACGCACAATAATGCGATCGAGCGCAGCGCGCCATCCGGTGTTGGGTTCCCACGCCTCGCCGCAAAAAACGATGGTCGGTCGCCAACGACGCGGCAGGAAACTCAAGAGAAACACCGCCAGCACTTCTGGCTTGAGCCGTCCCCGACCGGTAAACAATAGCAATCCCTCATATTTTGTCGCAGCCTGCAACACCCCCTTCAGCAGCGCGATCTCGTCCCACAGATCATAACCGGTTGCATACGTCCAGGGGGGCATGGTTACTTTCTCGAACACTGCCGCAAAGTCTGGAACACCCATCAGGTAATCCAGAGTTGTACCATATCTGTCTTGCCGCACTATTCGGGCAGTCATAGAGACTCTCCTTTTGCCAGAACACTGAACGCTAGGCGCTGCAACGGTTGATAGATGCTGCACCAGAACAGCTCTGCGTGTTTTCTACAGACTACGGAGTGGTCACCAACGGCAACCACATAGCCGGTCGAGGCGCGCCAGCGCCCGGCATCACGGTTGGCGTCGCTGTGACGCTTGCCGTGGGGGTGGACGTCATCGTGGCAGTGGGTGTGGCGCTCGCCGTGGGGCTAGGCGTCGCGGTTGGAGTTGCGGTCGGTCCTCCGATGCCGCCAATCGGTTGAACGGTGATGTTGCCAAAACTGGCATCGACGTGATGCGCCACCAGCAGCAGCGACCCGCGCGCCAGCGGTTGCTCCCCTGCCGGCGCCATCCCCTCCACCGTCCACTGCGCCGGCTCCGCCTCACTTGCGCGCCATACCTTCAGCCGGTACCGCTGCGCCCCTCCCGCCTCCGTCTCCACCCGCATCTTGAACACATACGTCTCTCCCATCCGCAACCGCATCCCGCTCAGGTCGCGCGCAAACACCGTCGCCGCTCCCGTGTCCAGGTGCAGGTGCATCACCCGCTGCGCCGAACTCCCGTCCGGATACCGCTCCAGCCGGTACCATCCCAGCGCTCCGAGCGGGTAGTACACCCAGCGTGGCTGCGTCTCCCATCCCGCCGGCGCGTCCCAGTGCCCTTGCCACCGCAACAGCACCCCCACCCCCGGTCCCCCGCTGTTCGGCCGCTGCCCGCGATACATGTCGATCTCGTGGATCGTCACTGCCACCGTCGCCTCGTAGTCCGTCCACGTCTCGTTTCCAAGCGCCAACAGCCGGTCGTACCCCGTTGCCGCCGGGCGCACACTCCCCTCCTCCAGCACCCACAACCCGTCCACCGCCTGCGCCACATCTCCCACGCGCTCCACCGTCCCCCAGTCAATCGCATCCGGCAACGGCCACGTCGCGCCGGGAGTGTACCGCACCGTCACCGTCTGCACGCTCGTGTTCCCCAGCCGGTCCGCCGCCGTGATTTCCAACGTGTTCTCTCCGGCATTCAACTCCGCCCGGTCCAGCTCGATGTTGAACTCCCCCGTCACGTACACCCGTCGCCAGTTCAACGAAGGATTCGTGTAACTCCCCGGTCCCAGCATCAGCGACCGCTCCGCCCCGCCGTTCAAGCGGTAGCGCAGCGGCCACGCCGCCGTGCCGAAATTGGCGATGGTCGTCTCGAACCCGTCGGCGTCATACACCCGCCCCAGCACATTCACCCACCGCTGCGGGTTGCCGCGCTGCCCGAACTGCTGCGCCGCCCCGCCCCACACGTCGATCACCGGATTGCTCCCCGCCGCCGTCGGCAGCGTCCGCACCACTCCGCTGCACCTGCTCTGCCGTCCGCTCTCATCCGTCACCGTCAACCGGTACCAGTAACTCGTCGCCGCCGCCAGCCCGCTCACCGTGAAGGCGTGCGTCCGCCCCAGCCCGCTCGTCAGCGTCCCCCCTGCCGCCGTGCGCGACCCGTAGCGCAACTCCGCCGTCGTCGCTTCGTCGCTGTACCCCGTCACTGCCAGCGTCGTCCCGCTCAGCGTATGCGGCGGGCACGCCAGCAGCGGCGCGTGCTGATCGGGAAACGCCTGCGGGTCGTCCGGCAGCGGCGCGCTCGCCACGTGAAAGTAATCCACTGCCGCCGTAAACGGCTGCGCATACCGTCCGCTCGCCTCGGCGTTCCCTGCAAACACCCCCACGCTCGTCAGGCTTAGCGTTACCGTCGCATTTGCGAACGTCGTCCAGGCGGCGCCGTCGAACGAATAGCGAAACTGCCAGGCCGTCCCGCTGCGCGTCATCCGCAGCCACACCGGGTGTCCCGGCGCGGGCAGCGTGCTGAAGCCGAAGGTGGTGGCGTTCGCCCCGCTCACCAATCCGGCGAACAGCCGCACCTGCTCCACCCCTGCGCTGTTCCGCTGGCTCGAGATGTCGAAGCGCACATACGTCGCATCGTCGGCCTGCGCCATCAACCCCTGGATGGCGATGTGCCCGCTCACCCGCGAGTTGAACTTGGCGATCACATCGAAGCCGGCGTCCGGCGCGGCTTGCAGCAGGCGCACCGCCGTGTTGCCGCTCGTCCACGGCTCGTGTGGCGGTCCATCGGGCACAATCAGGCGAATGTCCGTGCCGGTCAACTCATACGCCGCGTCGCCGCGCGGATTGACGAACGTCCAGGGACCGAGCCCGCTAGTGCGGTTGAAGTCGTCGGAAACGAGCGGACCGGAGGCGGGCGGCATCAGGGACGCCGGAGCGCCGAGTGCCGGCGCAGGCGTCGGGGTGGCCGCAGCGGTGGTAAAGGTCTGCGGCGACGAAAAGGCGTTGCTCCCGTCGGCGCGATAGGCGGCGACCCAGAAGCGATAGGTCGTCGCGGGTGCGAGGTCGGTGAGCAGCGCAGTATGGGACGTTCCATCGCCGCCAGCGGGGGCGCTTTCCGTCCAGGAACCGTCGGCGGGACCATAGAAGACCGCGCCGCCGGCGGGGAGCGAGGTCGTCCAGCGGATGGCAGCACTGCCGGTATTGACCGTCACCTGCACATCGGTGATAGTCAGCGCCGCCGGACCGGGCGTCGGATCGGCGGCGAATGCGCTGCCGATCGCCAATGCGGTCAGCGTGAGCAGAATGATGACAGTAAAGCGCATACGTCACTTTCGAGGTTTGATGAAAGCGGCGCGACTGCCGCTGCGAACCATATGTCAGAGGTCAGGATCGTTGCACAAGCGCCGGCGCCGCACGACTGAACATTTCCACGGTCAACACGTCTGCCGCCACACCGAGCGCCGTCAGATCGCGTTGAATTTCATCGCAATAGATCGGGTTCATGATAATGACCACATCAGGCTGATAGTCGCGTAAAAACGCCGGACTCACAATCTGTTGACCGGTTCCGGCCATAAACATGCCGTGCTTATTGGGATTAATATCAACAGTATACGTAATCTCACGCTCAATCTTCAGCGTTGTAAGGAACGCCACTCCTTTCGACCCCGACCCCCACAGCACCACCTTACGACCGGCAGCGTACTGCTGCGCCAGATACTCCCGCCAGCGACGCAACACCTGCGGCGCCTCGCGGCGAAACATCTCGACATCGGCGGCGGTGCGTTGCAGATCGTTCTCCACTTCGGGAAACGCCTGATCTCTTCCGCTGCCGGGTTGCGCTTCGATCATCAAATACTGATCGCCATAGTCGCGCCACAGATCGATTACATCAAACCCGCAGCGTCGGAACAGGCGCGCCAGCGAACCAGGCGTGAAATACGAACAGTGCTCGTAGTAAATATCCCAAAACCCGATTTCTTCCAGAACACGGGTTGTATCGGGGATTTGAAAGAAAACCGTGGTATTTGGACGACCATCGAGCGCGCGCCGCACCATGCCGACAAACGCCGCCGTCTCGTGAATATGTTCCAGGGTCATTTTACAGACCACAAAATCTGTGCACAGATGCGCATATTTTTCCGAATAGAAGTCGGTGATGAATCTCACACGCTCAGCAGGACGCGCCAGACTGCGTTCGGCGACATATGCCGGATCGATGCCAATCCCACGATTCCCGCCCATTTCGCAGAGCAACGTAATAAACTCACCCTTGCCGCACCCGATTTCGAGAATGTCTTTGCCATGCAGGTCATACCGTTCAATCAGATGTTCCGCCAACCGCCTGGCAAAAGCGTTGAACGTCGGCGAGTACCCCTGCGTCTCTTCGTAGCGATCAGAGTACTCGTGGAGCGACGGGTCGAAGGCGGTATTGCTGATAAAGCCGCATGTCCGGCAAAAACCGAGGCGAATATCGCCGCGCGGATAATTGACCGCCTCTTCGCGGGTTGGAAGCAGGAGGACGCTATGCGCCGGCACACGCTCCAGTTCGTAGAAGATGTCCATTCCCACAGCCCCGCAACCAGGGCACATTGTTGGTTTCATTACCCTGCCCTCCTATGGTCGTATGACCCGCGGCAACCAGATGGAGCGGGAAAGGTAAACGGCTCTCCCGCTCTTCAGACGACGCACGCTACACAATGACGGGACTGGGAATCGGAATAATGAACTTCCCGCCGCGTTGGCGATACTCCGCCTGTTGGCGCAGAATCTCGTCGGCGAAGTTCCACGCGAGCAGCAGAACGTAATCCGGTTGCTGCTCCAGCAGCGCGACAGGAGGGACAATCGGCAGATGATTGCCGCTCATAAACTTACCCTGTTTGTAGGGGTTGAGGTCGGCAACGAAATCGACCAGGCGGGTATCGATCTGGCAATACGCCAGCAGCGTCGTCGCTTTGGCGGCAGCGCCATACGCAACAATCCGTTTCCCCTGTCGCTTCAGATCATGCAGCAGCGTCGTCAATGCATCACGAATGGCGCGCACCCGTTCGGCAAACGAGAGATAGAAATCGATCCGATCAACGCCACGCTCGCGTTCCATCGCCAGCAACGAATGGACACGCTCGCCAACCGCCTCATAGCGCGCCACGAACAGGCGAAGCGAGCCGCCGTGGATCGGCGTGCGCTCGACATCGTTGAGGAATAGCCCATTGGCGCGGAACAATCGGTCGAGCGCCGTCACCGAAAAATAGCACAGGTGCTGGTGGTAGATGGTGTCGAACTCGCAGTGATCGACAAGATCAACTACATACGGGCACTCGATCACAGCAATGCCATCGTCTTTGAGCATGATGCGAATGCCGCTAACGAAGCCATTGAGGTCTGGCACATGCGCCAGGACATTATTTGCCAGAAAGACATCGGCGGCTTTGCCCTCACTGCGCAACTGCTGCGCCAGGTCGCGGGTAAAAAAGGTGTTGAGAGTCGGGATGCCGATCTTGCGGGCCGCCTCAGCCGGAGCGCGCGCCGGGTCGATCCCCAGCACCGGAATCCCGCGTTCGACGAAATTGCGGAGCATGTATCCATCATTACTGGCGGCCTCAACCACCAGGCTGTCCGGTCCCAGCGCGCGTGACGCCATAATCGCCTGTGCGCTCTCACCGAAGTGTTTCAGCAACGACTTTGAGACCGACGAGAAGTATGGATACTCAGCATAGAACAGCACTTCGGGATCGACCGTCTCCTGGATTTGCAGCAATGCCGAGTCCGGGCAAAAGACGAGCGTCAGCGGGGCAAACGGCTCCTCGCTGCCAATCTGATCCGCTGAGAGGAGTCGATCGGCAAGCGGCGTCACACCAAATGAGAGCACCGGCAGTAAATGAGGGGAACCGCTGGCGCGGCAGCGTTGTTCGACGCGGTAGAGCATGGTTCGTTCCTTACGGTGAATGGATATAATGGTTATGCCGCCTCAGCCGACGCCGCTCCCACCGCCAGCGCCTGTTCAGCGCGCCGGAGCGATGAGTCCAGGCGTCCCGCTGCGATCAGTTTCCGAATATGGTCGATACGCTTGTAGCGCGGACCTTCGAAGTCTTCGAGTTTCAGCCCAATGGTGCGGTAGGCGTCATACAATTCCTGTGCGCCTTTGCGAGCGTCCCAGGCCGGCTGAAAATCCGGCAGCACACGCCGAATCTTCGAGCAATCGACGCGGTAGTTGCGCTTATCCGGCTGCGCGCCTTCGGCGAACTGAATGCGACAACCGGGCACCGTCTCATACACAATCTGCGCCAGATCGCGAATGCGGTAGTTGTCTTCGTTGCGTCCGACATTGAACGCTTCGTTGTGGATCAATTCACGCGGCGCTTCCAAAACTGCAATAAACGCGCGCGCGATGTCGGCAATATGCACGATGGGGCGCCAGGGGGTGCCATCGCTCTTCAGGTACACCAACCCCGTCGTATATGCCCAGGCGACAAGGTTGTTCAGCACCAGATCGAAGCGCAGGCGCGGCGACACGCCATACGCGGTAGCATTCCGCAGGTAGGTCGGGCTGAAGTCGGCATCGGCAAGTTTCGCCAGGTCCTGCTCCACCAGCACTTTTGAGCGCCCGTAGGGAGTAACCGGGTTGAACGACGAGGTTTCATCGAGCATCTCATCGCCGGCCGCGCCATAGGTGCTGCACGACGACGAGAAGATAAAGCGCGTGATGCCCGCCTGCTTTGCCAGCATCGCCAGGCGCACCGAAGCCAGGTAGTTGATTTCATAGGTCAATTGCGGGTCGAGATCGCCAAGCGGATCGTTCGACAGACCGGCCAGGTGCATGATCGCGTCGACGCCTGCGAGATCGGCGGCTTCCACATCGCGGATATCCTTGCGGATCTCCGGCACGTGCACCGGCGCAGCGCCAAAGGTGCACTCCTCGAACAGATCGCTATCAAGCCCCACCACCTCGTAGCCGCGTTCCAGCAGCATGGGGGTCAGCACCGTTCCGATATATCCTTTGTGTCCTGTTACCAGCACGCGCATCGCCGAGATCCTTTCGTATCGAGTCTTAAGGTCTGTCATTGCCATTCGAGTCTGGCTAGTCCCAGATCTTCCAGGGCGCATTGCCACTCTGCCAAAGGCTTTCGAGCAGTTTCTTGTCACGCAGGGTATCCATACATTGCCAGAACGAGGCGTGCCGGTACGCCATCAACTGACCCTCACGCGCCAGCCGCTGCAACGGCTCGCGTTCCCAGGCGGTATCGTCGCCGTCGATATAGTCGAACACCGCCGGTTCGAGCACGAAGAAGGCGCCATTGATCCAGCCCTCGCCGGTTTGCGGCTTTTCATTGAATTCGGTAATCCGGTCGCCGTCCAGTTCCAGGTGACCAAAGCGCGCCGGCGGTCGAACTGCCGTCAGGGTCGCCAGTTTGCCATGCGAACGGTGAAACTCGAGCAATGCGTGCAGATTGACGTCCGACACGCCATCGCCCCAGGTCAGCATAAACGTTTCATTGCCGATGTACGGCGCCAGCCGCTTGATCCGGCCGCCGGTATTGGTCGGAATGCCGGTATCGATCAACTCGACGTTCCAGTCGGGGCGATAGCCGCCGTTCATCTCGACCGCACCGGAGCGCAGATTGACCTTCAGGTTGCTGTTGAGCGAACAATAATCGACCATGTACTTCTTGATGACTTCGCCTTTGTACCCCAGTGCAATGACGAAATCGTTGAAGCCATAGTGTGCATAGTGCATCATAATGTGCCACAGGATCGGACGTCCGCCGATCTCGACCATCGGCTTTGGCTTGACTTCGGTCTCTTCGGAAAGGCGTGAACCGACGCCTCCCGCAAGAATGGCAACTTTCATAGCGAGTTCCTCCGTGCGATTGTTGTGAACTTCAATGCGCGCATGCGACGTAATGCACGTCTTCCAATCTGGCGTCCCGCCTGCACGACATCATTACCCATTCGCGCCCAGTTGCGATCAGAGGCGACCCAATGCAGGAGCGCGCCATAGCACCGGCGCGCCTCATCAGGCGGAAGCGGCGTCTCGCGAATGGCTTTGATATATTCGTACAGCGTGCGAAAATGCGGCATCACGATTTTGCCCTCGTTGGCGGGGTCGAACCAGGCGGCGCGGGCGCGCAGTTTCGCAGCGCGCACCGATTGTGCCGGATGCCGTCGAGAAATGAACAGATGCTCAGGCGCCTCGTAGAACGTTCCCAGCAACCCCAGCCGCGCCAGCAGAATCCGGTCCGATGGCACATAGGCGCCGATCAGCGGCGTGCGCCGGAGCACATCCGCGCGGATAACCCCAAACACCTGAAAACAGGGATGCCCAATGCAGATCAGATCGTGGAAGCGCACGCTCGCAAGCGGCGCGTCGGTGCGCAACCGCTCATCATAGGTGTACAACGTGTTGCCATCAGCATCGACGACGCGGGTGCGGCTGAAGGCGAGCGCCACCTGCGGATCATGATCGAGCATAGTCACACACCGCTCGAGGAATGTCGGTTCGAGCATATCATCGTGGGCATGCCACTTGAAATAGACCCCGCGCGCCAGCCCGAACACATAATTGAAGTTCCACGCCGCGCCGCGATTAATATCGTGACGCACATACTGGATGCGCGGGTCACGCGCAGCGTAGTCACGACATATCTCAGGCGTGGCATCATTCGAGGCGTTATCGGAAATGATCACCTCAAAGTTGTGAAATGTCTGCGCCAACAACGAATCCAGCGCCTGACGGAGATACTGCTGCCCGTTGTAAACCGGCAAACCGATACTGACGCGCGATGCAACATTCATACCGATAACACCCCCTCGACTGTTGCCTGGAGCCTGTCTAAACACCGGATATCAGGCGTCATTGCGATCCGCTGCGCCACACTCGCGGCAGGCTCCGTGAAGCAATCTCCCCGCCCGCTAGAAGATCGCTCAGGGCCGCCATCACACCCCTGAGATGCGTCCTAGATGGATGGAACACCAGGTGGGCAGCCACCGAAAGATCGTTCAGCATCTCCCGCCGCGTTCGGCGCAACCACCACTGCATGTGTGCATAACAGAGCAGTCGATCGTGCCAGGTCAACGGCGCCCGGCCGATCACACGCAGCAACTCCCATACCCAGCGCCAGTGGGTCAATTCGATTTTGCCGCGATTCTGCGGGTTGAACCAGACCTGACGCATCTGATAGTCACGATTCGACTGAACCGATGCCGCTTCGTGATCACGGCGCAGGAAGAGATATTCCGGCACTTCGTAGAACTCGCCACGCAGGATCAGGTCAGCCAGCAGGATCATGTCGGATGACGAATAACTGCCGATCAGCACCGTTTTGCGCAATACATCCGTGCGCATGACGCCAAAAACAGCGTTGATCCAGTTCCGGGCTACGCGCAGATAGGCGTGATATCTGGCAAACACCGAAGGATGGCGAAAGTGCAGGCTATCTTCGTCGTAGCCGATGACCTGATCGTTCTCATCGATGAAGACCGTTTTTGAATGGCACAGAACAACACCGGGGTTGGCGTCGAGCGCAGCAACACAGCGCTCCAGGTATGTTGGCGCGAGCATATCGTCGTGCGCCATCCATTTGAAGTACGCGCCGCGCGCCAATTCAAATACTCGATTATAGTTGGGCGCTGCGCCAATGTTCCGTTCGTTACGAAAATACCGAATCCGATCATCGAGAGCAGCATATTCACGGCACATCTCAGGAGTAGCGTCTCCTGAAGCGTTATCGGAAATGATCACTTCAAAATCGTAAAATGTCTGCGAAAGCAATGAATCTAGCGCCTGACGCAGATAACGTTCTCCATTATAGACTGGAAGACCAATACTGACAACAGGCAGGTGATTATGATTTTTTGACATCATAAAACCATTTCTAGTTACAAATATTGTCGTTCTTCAAGAAAAAAGGATTCGTTCAACAATCTCACACACCACATGCGCAACTGTGATATGCACTTCCTGAATCCGCGCCGTATTCTGCGACGGGACGCACAGGCACAGATCAACATAACCGATCAGCAACCCGCCGGTCGCTCCCGTCAACCCGATCGTTGCCATGCCGCCGTTGCGCGCAGCACGCATCGCTGCGAGCACGCTTGCCGATGTGCCGCTGGTGCTGATACCGATCACTGCATCACCTGGCTGTCCAAGCGCTTCGACCTGGCGGGCGAATACGCGCTCATACCCATAGTCGTTGCCGATCGCGGTCAGGATCGAGGTGTCAGTCGTCAGCGCAATCGCGGGCAGGCCGCGCCGTTCACGGCGAAAGCGGCTGACGAATTCGGCTGCAATATGCTGCGCATCGGCGGCGCTGCCGCCGTTGCCGCACAGCAGCACCTTGCCGCCGCGCTGAAAGGTATCGACAATCCGCTCGGTAATCGCCACAATGACCGGCAATTGCGATTCAAGCGTGCGCCGCTTGAGATCGATGCTGGCCTCGATCTCTTCTATCGCCCAGCGGGTATACATATCACTTCGCGAGTCCATGGGGTCCCATCCTTCTTCCAGATCTACACCGGAGTGCGGACAGCGCTGGCATTCCTGCCGCTCAACAGGAGCTCATACATTGTCGCATAGCGCTGTGCAACGGCATCAATAGCGTACTGATCCTGAATGCGCCGGCGCGCGTGCACACCCCATACCCGTGTTGCGAGCGCTTCCGCCAATGCCCTCGCCAGAGCGCCAGCATCCTCCGGCGCGACCAGACGCCCGCCTATCCCATCCTCAATCACCTCCGCCGAACCGCCGGCGCGCGTGGCGACGCACGGCAAACCGCACGCCATCGCTTCGAGCAATGCCACCGGCATACCCTCAGTGCGTGAGGGTAGCACGAATGCGTCACAGGCTCGCAGATACGCTGCGGTATCATGTGTGCCGCCAGTGAACATGACAGCCTGTTCAATGCCCAGAGCCTGCGTCTGACGCACGAGATCGTCCCGCAACTCGCCATCTCCCACGATCACCAGCCGTACATCCGCCAGCGTTGCATCACGTTGCGCCCATGCATTCAACAGCACATCCAGCGCTTTGGCGATCGTCAATCGCCCTGCGAAAATGACCAATCGCCCATCCGGCAGACCAAGCCTGCGCCGCAGCGCCATCTGCTCATCGGGCGAGGCCGGCGTGAATCGGTCAACATCCACCCCGTTTGCAATATCCCATATACGCGCTTCCTGGACGCCCATCGTCCGCAACTCATCGTGAATATCACGCGAGATGGCGACGAAAGCGTCACCCCAGCGCAGCGCCGCTGCAACGCGCAATTTCCCGGTCAGCGGGCGCAGCCTGATGAGTTTTGCGACATCACCGCGCGGACCGCGCCCATGCGGATTGATGACCAGGCGTTTTCCCGGCAGCGCACGCGCCATCAGCGCCAGCGTCATTGGCGAAATCATCTGATGGCAGTGCAGAATCTGGTAGCGATGTCGCTCACGCACCAGGAGGGCGAGACCGGCAGCCAGGTAGCTCATGCCAGCAATCGCGCGCCCGCCCTTCATTCCGACGCGATACGTCGGAATGCCCTGAACCTCTTCATATGCCGGCGTTCCGGGATGCGGGCGGGTGACCGCTATCACGTCGATGCCGCGCGCCCGCAGCGCCCGGCTGAGCGCAAGTGTATGCGTTTGCGCTCCGCCGATGGATGGGTAGAAATCGTGCAGGATCATGGCGACGCCGATAGGCATGGCGATGCTCCTCACTGTTGATGCAGGCGAACAACCCGCGTTCGACCGCGTGCTACAGCCAGTGATGTGTATAACTCCTCGTGCCCATGCACATACTGTTCCAGTCCAAATGCACGGCGCACCTTCTCACGCCCGCGCTGGCCAAACAGGCGCTGGCGCTCAGGATGGTCGAGCGCCTCGAGGAGCGCCGCCGCCAGCGCCTCGACATCTCCTGGCGGAACCAGCCACCCCTCGACCCCTGGCGTCACCAGGTCACGGCAACCGCCGACATCGGTCAGCACAACCGGGCGCGCCGCAGCCATGGCTTCGACCGCCGTCACCGGCAAACCTTCCCAGAGCGATGAAAGGACGAAAACATGCGTTTCCGCCAGAATTGCCGGAATATCGTGCCGCAGCCCATCGAATGACACAGCGTGAGCGATGCCGAGCTCCTGCGCCTGCTGGCGCAGCGCCTCTCCTAGGCGCCCCTCGCCAACAAAGCGAAAGCGGGCTTCAGGGCGTTTGTTCAGCACCAGACGCGCAGCGGCGAGCAGCAGATGATGCGCCTTCTGCTCACTCAATCGCCCAATCGTCGTCACCGTCGGCGGAATATGATCGGCGACCCCTTCGGCGATTGCCAGATACGGCATCATCGGAACAGAATTATTGATGGCGACGATGCGTGATGCCGGAATCCCCCATTGGCGCACATACTCCTCGCCGATGCCTGGCGCGACCATCACCAGACGCGCCGCAAGAGTCCGGGCAGTCAGGCGTTGCAGCGCGCGTCGATGCCATTTCTGCTGATCATAGTCGTGTGGAATGTTGTGCATTGTCGAAACGACCGGCGTCCCGGTCAACGCACCGACGACTCGCCCCACAACATCGGCGCCGGTCAGGTGCGTATGGATGACATCGACCTGCCGAGTGCGCACCAGGCGCGCAATTGTCAAAACAACCTTTGGTTCATAGAAACGTCGTGCGCCCACAACGGTCAACGGCAGGCGGGCAGCTTCAAACTCCTGGCGCAGCGGTCCATCGTGCAACGCCACAATATGCCCTTCAAAACGCTGCGGATCGAGACCGGTCATCAACCCTGGCAACAGGCGTTGAGCTCCGCCCAGACACAGCGTTTCGACGATCTGGAGCACGCGCCACCGATCCTTCATACTATCGCTCTCCATTCTCCAGGCGTATGCTGCGCGCCACGCAATCGCAGTTTCTGCAACGGGGTGGCATCAATCAGAGACGTATACCGCTCCAGCCCAAGCAGCGCGCGTACGGCGACGCGCACTTTCTCACGCGACTCTCCGAACGGATAGATGAGCGCCCCTATGGCATGACGGATTTGAACATCTCGCGACATATTGAAATCGACCGCATACGTGGCACGCACCATTTCGATCATACTCCAGGCGCGCAACAGCAGGAGTGGGCGCAACCAGAACGGCTGAAACGCGCCGATCGCACGAAACGCAATCGCCTGCTGCCCGGAAAGACGGCGCCACATATTCTCATGCGCCAGACCGCTGCTGTGCCAGCGGTAGACGCAGAGCGGCTGATGAATGAACCCGATCTCTGCATGCGCTGCGATGCGCGTCCACAAATCCCACTCTTCCGCCCAGCGCATCGTCGTATCGAAGCAACCGGCGGATACCGCCGCCTCACGGCGCACCATCACCTGTGATGGATTGCCGACAATGTTGCGCACCATGACCTCACGGCGCGCACTGACACCCCAAGGCGGACCAAATCGTTCGACAGATCGCCGCCCTTTTTCAATCTTCCACGTCCAGCGATCACAACTGACGAGCGCCACTGCCGGGTGCGCCGCCAGATACGCCGCTTGCATCTCAGTCTTGGCCGGCAACCAGAGATCGTCAGCATCAAGAAAAGCGATCAATTCGCCCTTCGTTTCTTGAATACCACGATTGCGCGCTGAACCGGGACCACGATTCTGCTGATAGATGTAGCGCACCCCCTGTGATGCATAGCGTGCGACCACATGGGCGGTATCGTCCGTCGAGCCATCATCGACGACGACGATCTCATCAGGACGTCGCGTTTGCGCCAGGGCGCTTTCAATCGCATCGGCGACAAAATGCGCTGCGTTGAAGGCAGGAATGATAGCACTGACCCGCAGCTCGGGCATATTACCGAAAGCCATAGAATGTTCCTGCTCCGCAGACAGACAATCTACGAACGCGCCAGCGCATTCCGTACCGCCGTTGTCGCCTCGATCAGCGTTTCACGGCTGAACAACGCCAGCGCAGCGCTATACACCGCAGCGCCAACTAATGCCGGTACAATCAGACCAATGACATTGAGCGGAAGCATCGCAACAACGCTGGCAACCACCAGCGCCATAATGATGGTCGCAGCGACAATTGGCGCGAGCACACGCAGCATGCTGATGAAACGAAAACCGATCACGCGCTGCACGACAATGCTATCGAGCGCAGTAGATGCCAGCGAGAGCGCCACCATCCCCGCAGCCACGCCATTGATGCCCCATTGCGACGCCCCCCAGAGTACGGCCACCACGACCGGCAGCTTGAGCAATGTCAGCTTCGTCAAAATATCAGGACGGTTGATCGATTTGTAAATGATGCCTTGCACATATGCGACTGATGCAATCCCGATCTCGAGTGCAATCAGTTGCATCGGCACAATCGATGGTCGCCACTCTTCGGTATAGAACGTGCTAAAAAAAGCGGGCGCCAGCAGCGCAACCCCGGCTGCCGCCGGGAACGTGAACACTGCCAGGTAGCGCAGGTAACCGAAATACGCCATTTCCAGCTGCCGGGCATCCGCCTGTAAACGGGACAGCATCGGGAACGCTATCATCATGACTGTATCGACCGTGCTGCGAATAAAGAGTTCCGGAATCCGATAGGCGATGGTGTAATACCCGAGAGCGACCCCACCCAGCACACGCCCCACAATGATATAGTCGACGTTAACCATCAACGTGCCAAGCAACCCCACTGCGACAATATTCACGCCAAAGCCAAGCATCTCCCGCGCCACCTGATAGTCGAACATACGACTTGGACGCCATCGGACAATCGCCCACGGAATGATCACTTCTAACAATTTGTTAATCAGTTCTGCAACAACCAGACTCCAGACGCCAAATCCCTGCCATGCCATGCCAATTGCGACACCGGCTTTGATCACATTGCGCGCAATGCCAGGAAGCAGATACGCTTTGAAGCGCAGATCCCGCTGCAACATCGCCATTGGCACCGTTCCCACTCCTACCAGGAGCAACCCGATCGCCAGCACGCGCAGCAACGGCGTAACCTGCGGTTCATTGAAGAAATCGGCAATCAGCGGCGCCAGCGCCCAGGCGCCAGCATACAGCACAATACTGCTCCCGATACTGATGACGAACGCTGCATTCTGCGCCTCTTCGAGCCGATCCCTGCGTGCAATCAGCGCGTGACCGACGCCGACATTGTTGAGCAGGTCGAGAAAACCGATAACGATCGTGCAGTAGGCAATGACACCGAACTCTGCCGGCGCGAGCAACCGCGCCAACACAATCGTGGTGATGAATGTCAGCGCTTTTGTGCTGAGAAACGAGAGAAACGACCAGAACGTGCCACGCATGGCTCGTTTGCCGATCCCCTCGGATTGACCACTCGCCTCAGCCACCGGATCGCTCCTCAGCCCGCAACAGAACAAGCCAATGAACGCGCTTTCACAACCAGACGTCTGGTTGTGAAAGCGCCGGTTTCTGCGCCGTCACGACGTATGGCGCAGATACAGCCGTCTGCGATATCCATCCACGTATGCAATCCACGCACCTTCATCAGTGGAATGGAGATCGAGCGTATGCATACCGCATTCATTCCAGCCGGATCGCCCTGGCTCAAGGAGCGCCGTTGAACTGAATGGACGCTCTATGTAGCGCTCAGGCGTCAGTTCCATTATCTCGAACGCCAGCACCCGCCTGCCATAGTTCTGCGAACAATCCTGCGCCAACCGGATCAATCGTCCGTTATGGCACACCACCCGCCCTGCCGGACGCGCTATTCGCGCATCGCCTGCCACAATCGGGCTGCATGGATGCTCGCGCCAGGGACCATATGGCGTCGTAGCGCCATAGAGACGCAGCGTGTCATTGCGTTTGATGTTGGTTCCGGCGAACAGCCACCAGCGCCCCTGATAGAAGAACGGAGTCGGATCGAGATAATCGTCGTCCTCCAGCAATGTGGCGACATACTCCCAGCGGAATGGAAAGTCAATTGCGCGATACAGCCGCACCTGGCGCTGCGACGCTGTTTCGGGCGTCATATAGTAAGCGCCGTTCCACTCGAATACCAGCGGATACGACAGGTGGAACGGCTCGTCCAGCACAATCTGGCAATATTCCCATTCCCGCCCGTTACGACTGACCGCTACACCGATCTGCCCGCGACGCAGGGTTGCGTGCAACACCTCGAAAAACAGCCACCAGTGATCGTCGGTGCGTACCACGAACGGGTCAGCGACGAACAGCGCCGGCACATCGCGCACATGCGCCGCTGTGAGCACCGGATTGCGCATGCCGGGCAACGGCTGCAATCTATCCAGATCATTCCCGCCGTAGATGCCGATCGCCCAGTCATCTTTGCGCCGCACACGACGCAGCAATGGTAATGCTTTGCGGACGGAGGAGAGAAACGTCTGCATTACCGGTTCACTTTCACCGCCTGATCCGCACGCTCCGCTGCTTCACGCTGTGCAATGACAACCAGCGCAACCGCCATGCCAACCTGCAGCCAGAGCATGTAGCCATACGCGCCGTGCAGAAAGAGCGACGTCACCAGATACCCCAGAAAACCGACCTTCACGGCGACAGAGAGATCGGCCATGCGACGTTCGCCTGCTGCTGCGAAAAGATGTTCGGCTGCTCGTAAGCGCCACCACACTGTCAGCAACAGTCCAAGAAAGACGACCAGGCCGATTATCCCCTGTTCGGCAGCAACTTCGAGATACAGATTGTGCGCATCACGCTCCGTATTCGTGCCGGCGCCTTCGATCTCATTGATGTAATCGCGATAATGGAGACGGTAGTTGCCGCGCCCAACCCCAAAGATCGGATGGTCTGCCGCCATCGTGAGCGCAATCTCCGCTTTAACCGTGCGCCCCTGGATCGAGCCATCAGCATAGGCGCCTGCACTGTTTCCGGGCAACACCTCATCGAGCGTGCCAAAACGCGCGCGGAACTCCGGCGGAGCGACATAGAGCAGCGCGCCAATAAGCGGCAGGATGAGCACATAGCGCGCATCGAGCCGCAAATACATTGCGTAGACGCCGAGGACGATCACTGTTCCAAGATACGCGCCGCGTGAGAAGGTCAGACCAATGGCGGCAAGCAACAGGAGCAAAGTGGCTAATCCGAACGATTTGCCACGCCAGGTTCGCCCGTTCAAAGCCGCCCAGACCGCCAGCGGCACGAGCACGAGCAGCAACTGACCGAAATAATTGGGATCATTCACCGTACCAAACGCGCGCGCGCGGTCGTCCATGGTTGTCGAAATCTGGCGCACCGCCGCCTGCGCAAAGCCCCAGTAGTTGTTGTCGTAGGTTTTGGTCATCTCCTGATAGACCGTCAACGCACTCAACGCTGCGCCGACGATCAACAACCCCCACACGGCGCGCTCGAATGCCTGGCGCGTTATAAGCAGATTGAAGATCAACCCGGCGATGACACAGTCCTTAGCCGTATCAACCAGGCGACTCATCACCGCATCGGTGTCGCGCGCAAACCAGAGACCCGTCGCTCCGACGACCAGGTATGCCAGCATCCACCAGATCACCGGGTCGGACACCAGACCGCGCGGTCGCTCAGAGAGAAATCGCCGCGCCAGCAATACCACGGTCAGCAGGGCAACCATCAGTTTCACAACCGAAGGAATGCCGTGATACTTGATCAGAACGTCGTGGATGTTGCCCCAGTGGATGACCAGCAGCGTCGCCGCGACATACTCCGGCTTGATGAATGCAATCGCAACAACAACGATTCCCGCAATGCCGCCAAAGAGCAACCACACCGGAAGGTCACGCGATACGATCATCCCCGCAGCCATTGAGACGGCGACAACCACGCCCACTTGCAACCAGACATGCTGCCAGAGTTGAGCGGTGACGTGAAGCGGGTTCTTGAATAGACGTTCCAATTGCATACCACCCTCGCTGTGCTGAGTTATGCTATCGACGACCGTCTCAGATTCGAGACGGTGTCGAGCGTGCGTCCTGTTACGAGACCGAGGGTGCTACGTCACTCATCCGTTGACGATGCTGAAGGCGACATGGCCGCCTCAGCCGGTGAAAGCGCCGGCGTCTGCGTGGCGCTCACATCGATGCCCGGCAAGCCGACGCCGCTGCGCAGACTCTGGAGCGCCTGCTCCAGCAGCGCGAATGCCACACCCAGGATCAGACCAAAGACAAAGCCCAGCGTCAGCAAGCGCAGCGGCTGTGGCGCAATCGGCGACTTTGGCGGCATTGCCGGGTCGATCACCTCGACCGCAATCACCTTCTCGTAGTCTTGCCCCACCATATTTCGCGCGACGGTGTTTGCCACCAGCGCCGCAAACGCCGGATCGGCGCTCTGCGCGCGCACTTCGATCAGGTTCGTCTCCGGCGGCGTGATCGTGCGCACCTGCGCAGCAAGCACGGCCTCGACCGGTACGTTGAGTTCCCTCGCCACCTCTTCGTGCATCGACATACTGGTGGCTTTGCGTGCAATAGTGTTGATGACGTTGCGTCGGGTGAGCGCGTTGATCGTGTTCAGAATCTGGTTCGGATCCTCAAGCACCGCGCTCGGTTTCAGTTCGACAATCGTCGATGCCTGATACACTGGTTTCTGCATCAGCACGAAAATCGCCGTGCTCCCCACCGTCAGCGCTGTCGCCAGCACCACCAGCCACCAGTTGCGGATCAGGACGCGAATGAACGTTGACAGACTCATTGATCGTTCTTCCTTTCTTCTCTTCGTAATGTGACAGATTTACGCGGCTCTCTGCTCTGACACACTGCTCTCACGTTCGCGCCGCTGAACACGGTTCCAGAGCGAGGTATGACGTCCGGTTAAAAAACGATACAATCCAACCAGCGCCGCACGATTGCCGTTGACCAGAAAAGCCGGAATGTACAACACTTTGCCCACCATACCTCGACGTTCGTTGCGACCTCCCACCCATGCCAGCGTGTAGAACACCGCCTGCAACGCCAGCATGATCCAATTGAACGGGGGCGCCAGTCGCGCCAGGCCGCCCTGCGATGCCGGACGAACCACCGCCGCCAGATTAGCCAGCAGCGCGCCGATCATCACCAGCGGAACCAGCGGGCGCAGGTATTTATGCGACACGATCTGCCAGACCAGCAACGGATTTGTCAGCGGCAGCATGATGTGCGAATGCCGCATCATCACAAAGCGTTGCGCGACAATCCGCGCCCGGCGTTCCTGCTCATCTCGCGCCGAGGCGGACACCCGCTCGATCGAGCGCGCATCGGGTGCGTACACCACGCGATACCCTTGCTTGAGCACGTGCATGGCGATCGCCAGGTCATCGGCCATGAACCGCGCTTCCGGCGGCAACGGCTGTTCCAGCAGGAATCGCCGCACCGCCATGATTTCGCCCACCGCGCCGGTGCAACTGCCAAGCCGCGTTTCCTGGCGCTTGATGTACGACTCGTACTTCCAGTACAACCCTTCTGAGTCGCCGAGCGCCCCGTCGCCCTTCGCAATGACTTTGGCGCCGGTCACCGCCCCAATGTGCGGATCGACGAACGGCGCCACCAGCGCGCGCAACGCCCCGGCATCATAGAGATTATTGGCGTCGGACAGAACGACAATCTCGCCGCGCGCCTGCGGCAGCGCCCGGACGATCGCCGCCAGTTTTCCGGCGCGCTCCGGGCGATAACTCAGTTCGACGCCGCGATCGGCGAAGTCGGCGACGATCGTCGGCGTGGCATCGTCGGACCCGTCGGCGGCGACCAGGACCTGGAGTCTGTCGTGCGGATAATCGAGCGCCAGGCTATTCTCCAGTTTGGTTGCAATCACCCGCTGCTCGTTGTATGCTGCGATCAGCAGCGTCACCGCTGGCAGTTCGGCAGGCGGCGCAAACGACGGCGATGGACGCAACCGCGCCAGCACCGTCAGCAGCGCCGGATAGCCGGCGTAGACGTACCCGACTGTGGCCACGCAGAACCAGAACAATCGACCGCTCATTGCGCAACTCCCTGCCACCGGTGCAACGCCGCCCGATAGACGGCCTCGGTGCGCTCGAAAAAGCGTTGCCGGGTATACTGCCGCTCAACGGTGCGCAGACCTTCTTTGCCAAGGCGCTGGACCAGATCCGGATTGTCGAGCAATAGCGTGATCCGCTCTGCTAGCGCCGCGCTATCGCCCGCCGGAACCAGCAGACCATTCTCCATCGGACGCACATGTTCGGGAATGCCGCCGACGTTGGTCGCCACCACCGGTTTGCCGCAGGCAAACGACTCGGTAATGACAATCCCAAACTCTTCCTCCAGCGATGGCAGCGCGGTAAAGGTCGCCAGCGCCATGATTGCGACCGCATCGCCACGCGCGCCTGCGAAAATGACATGCTCCGCCACACCCAGCGCCTGCGCCTCTCGTTCGAGCGTTGCTCGTTCTTCGCCCTCGCCCACCAACACCGCCTGCACGTCAGGATGGCGTCGGATCACCTCAGGCAACGCCCGTATCAGGTAGACATGCCCCTTGCGCGACACCAGACGCCCAACGCTCACGATAATCGGCGCATCGCCTCTCAGGTGCAACTCCTTCAACAGTCGCTGACGCTGATCGTTGGACAACGGCGCCGGAATGGTGATGCCAATCGGAATGACCGTGACCCGATCCGGAGCGATGCCGCACGTTTCGACCACGAACCGCTTCATCATCGCGCTCATCGTGATGGCATGCGTTCCAAGGGCAAATCGCGTCAGACTGCGATTTCGCCACGGCACCTCTTGCAGGGTCGTCACCACCGGCACGCTGGTCAGGCGCGCCGCCAGCCGGGCAGCCAGCGCCGCAAAGCGATGGTGCGTGTTGATCAGATCGATCTGCTCGGCGCGAATAATGCGCGCCAGTCTGAGACCCGATGCCAGTAATCCCGGAATATTCGGCGCTCGTTTGCCGGCGCCAAGATAGGGTATCAGCGGCAGCCGATCATAGGATCGCGTGAACCCTGTAATGCGCCTGAGCCATTCGCCGCCACCCGATGCGACCACCACGTGATACCCTGCCTCCGCCTGACTCTCCGCCAGGCGGATCAGGTACTCGGTGGCGCCGCCAATCCCTAGACGCGGACGGACGTGCAGAACGCGCAGTGGATGATGTGGAAAATCTATCAGCATCACGATGCCTCGACGGGTTGCACAGACCGACGCTGTTCCGGCGAACGCCAGTCGCGCTCAAACAGGTCACGCAACTGCTGCGCACTGCGTTCGAGATTGAATTCCTGCAACACCAGTCGCCTGCCAGCCTCCGCCAACCGCTGCCCCAGTTCCCGGTCGGCGTACAGACGCTCCAGCGCGTCTGCCAGCGCCGCTGCATCACGTTGCGGCACGAGCAGACCGGTTTCACCATCGCGCACTAGTTCTGGAATGCCAGAGATCGATGTCGCCACGACAGGAACTTCAGACGCCAGCGCCTCCATCAATGCCACTGGAATGCCTTCCATCTTGCCGTTCGGCATCACCACGCTCGGCAACGCCACAACATCAGCCTGCCGCACCACCTCGCTGACCCGGTGGCGTGGCAGGGCGCCCATCAGGGTGACCTGCTGCTCCAGTGCCAGATGACGTATCTGCGCCTCCAGACGAGGGCGGTCGTCCCCCTCGCCGACCAGCAGGCAGCGGAAGGGAATCCGCCGGTCGCGCAGCCTGGCGCAGGCGTCGATCAGATACCGCTGTCCTTTGTAGCCGGCCAGGCTGCCGACGCAGACGATCGTGAACGGCTCACGCGAATCGCACTGCTCGCGCGGGCGAAAGAGAGTCGGGTCAATCCCGCAGTGCACCACGATGACCCGTTCTGCGGCAATTGAGCCATACAGGTCGATCAGCATCCGGCGGTTGAACTCGGAAATCGCCACGACAAAACCGGCGGCGGCGACCTTTTCGCCCAGCATCGGGCGCTCGACATAGAGATCGTGCGCATGCACTGTAAAACTGTACGGAATGCCGGTGAGCAGGTTCACAACATACGCAAACAGCGCCGGATGCGTCGCATAGTGCGCATGTAGATGATCGACTTCGAGCTCAACCATGCGGCGCGCCGCGTATGCCGCTTTGGGAACGACGACCAGCGCGCGGGAGAGAAACTTTGGCGACGCGAGATTGCCGCGCACCGCGTGCCACCATGCCCGCAGATACGCCGCCGGTCGGCGCACCAGCCAGTAGATCTGCGCATCGAGCGTCGGGCGCGACAGCAACGTGCAGTAATGCGCTCGCTCGACCATCGCCTGCGCGTCGGCATGCTGAACCGGCGCGCGCTCACAGATCAGCGGAAAGATTTCAATCCGCATCCCCTGGCGTTCGAGTGCGAGCATTTCAATCAGAATGAAGGTCTCCGTCAGCTTGGGAAAGCGCGACATCGTGTACGCAACGGTGCGTGGACGCTGCGGGATCCGGCTCATAGGCTCACTCATACTGCTCTCTGTCGTATCACGTTACCGCTGGCGCCGCTCTGTGACCGGAAGCGACTCAGTGCGCTCCACGCCCCTGAAACACTGCCAGGACGGTTCGGATCAGTATCTCCAGGTCCAACCTCAGGCAGCGATGCTCGATATACATAATGTCCAGACGCAATCGTTCATCGAACTCGGTGCTGGCGCGCCCGTACACCTGCCACAAACCGGTCAATCCCGGCTTCACGTCCAGGCGCGCCGTCTGCCAGAGTTGATACGTGCTGGCATCGAACGATGTCGGGCGCGGACCGACCAGGCTCATCTCGCCGCGCAGCACATTGATAATCTGCGGCAGTTCATCGAGGCTGGTCTTGCGCAAAAACTTCCCGACCCGCGTCACGCGCGGATCATTCGTAATTTTGAAATCGGGCCACTGCAATTCATTCAGGTGCGCCAGTTGCTTCTTCAACTCTTCAGCATTCGGCACCATAGTGCGAAACTTGTACATTTTGAAGCGTCGCCCGCCCTTTCCGGTGCGATTCTGCGTAAAGATCACCGGCCCGCCTGGCGACTCGATCTTGATCGCCAGGGCGATGAGCACAAACAACGGCAGAATGACGGGCAGCGCAAGTAACGACAGGCACAGATCCATCATGCGCTTGGCGCGCCGGTAAGCCCGCCCGCGCAACCACTGACGTTCAGGACGGTACCGTTCGATCCAGTCGAGCGTATAGACCGGGCGACTTCGTTTATCGACAATCGTAGCCATAACGTCCTCACACAAAGAACCTCAACACGTTGCTCCGGATCACGATGACGCCTGCACTTCCGGCGCATTCAGCACTTCCTGCGACGGTGGATCGAGCACCTTCTGCTGATCCTGCTTGAGATGACGTTCAGCGGTATCGAGCAGGTCTTCGAATGTTAACGAATGGTCAGGAAACGCCACCACGCCATACCTGGCGGTGATGCCCAACCGATCCTGCACCAGATGCACCAGGCGTTCCCCTAGCAGTCTGGCTTTTTCTTCCGAGGTTTCGGGGGTCACCAGGATCAGGCGACCGGGCTTGCCATCTTCGATGATCAGATCGGTGCGGCGCAGGTGGCGGGCAAGCACGCGCGCCGTTACTGCCAGGACATATCGTTGCATCATCGAGCGCTGCAAATCCTGGACGAAGTGGTGCATCATCATGTTGAGCGAGCGCGCATCGGCTTCGAGGACAATCACGCTCAACGGGCGATGCAAGCGGCGACTGGCGCTCATCTGCGTCTGCACCATTTCCTGCGCATCGTGGAGTGAGTGCAAACGGTCATTCTTATCGCGCAATGTCATAATCTCGACGGCTCGACGGAACTCTTCGAGCGCTTCACCTGCGCGATGAGCGAGCAACGCCGCACCCCCCACCAGAGTAAACTCGATAACGGTCAGATAGGTGTAGATGTCACCGAATTTCGGCGATGGATCAAGCACAAGCCCAATCCCCAACGCAACCCATCCCAACGCAACGACCAGGATGGCCGGGCGCTTCTGAAATACGCTGAACAACGGCAGCAGCACGACCGCCGCAATCACCACATACGTCATCGGTTCGAGATCCAGCGTATTGATGCTGCCCAGATCGAGGCGCTCGATATTGAAGCAGGCAATCAGCCAGAGAAGAAGCATGATGAAACGACGACGCAAACTGCTCATGGCGCATGTCTCTCTTTCATAGTCTGATCCTGCGGATCGGAACCCTGGGCGCGGCAGATATGGTAGGGGCGATCAACATTTGCCTGGTGATCGTCGGGATTGGTCATTCCGACACGCACCCGCAGCATCTGAACGTTGTAGCGCAGCCGATAGAGCAGATAGCGCACCAGTTCCCGCCATCCGCGCTCGAAATACCGGCCCGACGTCAAGACCGCCAGCCGTGGCGAACCGTTGTACACCACAGGCACATTCCTGGCACGCAACACGGGACCGATACTGAAGTCAGCCGGCAGGTACCCGGCATCGAATAACTCAATGAAGAGATCGCGATCAATGGCGAAGTTACTGCCGCGGATCGTCGGTATGCCCATCACCTGGCGCTTGAACCAGCGCGTCAGATGATGGATGGCAACCCGCGTCTGCGTGGCAGCATCGTCATTCAGATCGCAGAAGTTGACCGGCGTATACGCAGCGCGAGCGCCAGACGCAAACTGCTCGACATACCAATCCAACAGCGCCGTCGGATCCGGCACGCGACAATCGGCATCGATATGGATGGTCAGTCGAGACGCAGCGACGCGCGCGCCGTGGACCCGCGCCGTGACCGCCACCCGAATGCCCGGCAGACGGACATCCGGCTTGCTGACAACGCCTATCCCCGCCTGATGAAACACCGTGAGATTCGGAGGTTCATCAGCAGGATAATTGTTGACCATTACAATAATCTCGAACGTATATCGTCCCTGGTAGTCAAGCAGATCGTTGATGACCACCCAGACGCGTTCGAGATCGGACTGCGCATTGACCGGAATAATGATCGAGCCAGCGGGGCGACTCAACGGATCGCCCCGGAAGCGAGGCATCCTGAGCGTGTATATGTTATGTGCACTCATCACATCTTCCAACGCGTCGAAGAGAATATTTCGACGCTCGCAAGCCATAGTGCTTCCTTCTGTGCCGTCACTGCCGTTGTGGAACATAACGCTGCAACACTGCCGGGGAAATCAGGTGAAGTTTTATTTCTGACTACACATTCAGTCTAAAGGAGACAGTGAAGTAAGAGATGACATTCAGGATCGCTTTTATGAAACTTTGTTCATATCCTCGCCTGGACCCATACGCTCACTTGAGTGGCGCAGTCGCCTCACGGACTTCAGTTGCCGCAGGCACTGGCGGAACCAAAAACCACGCCATCGCACAAGGCGCGTCACTTGACTCTTTGACCGTGCTGAGGCACGATGAGAAGGAACAATCACCTTCGCCAGATGGAGACATGCATGGACACCTCGACGCTTCTTCAGGAGATCTACGAACAACCCGCAGCGCTGCGTCAGCTTATCAACACCGAAGGCGCTCCGGTCGTCCGATTGGCGCACAGGTTAAATGCTCGCAGATATCAATATGTTGTTATTGCAGCGCGTGGCTCATCGGATAATGCGGCGCGCTACGCGCAATACCTGATAGGCGCCGCTCTGGGTCTGCCGGTTGCGCTGGCAACGCCTTCGCTCCATACGCGCTATGGCGCGCATCTGCGTTTCGAAGGCGCACTGGTCATCGGCATCTCACAGTCGGGCGCGTCACCCGACATCTGCGCCGTCATCGACGACGCGCGCCGCGCAGGGGCGCCGACTATCGCAATTACAAACAACCTGGAGTCGCCGCTGGCACGCGCGGCTGAGTTTAATGTTCCGTTACATGCCGGCATCGAGCGGAGCATTGCCGCCACCAAAACATACACGACACAACTGGCGGCGCTGGCGCTGCTGACCCTCAGCATGGCAAACGACAGCGCCGGGCTGACAATGCTGGCAACCATCCCCGATGCAATGGAAGCGATACTCACCCTCGATGCCCGCATGCGCGAGATTGCCGGAGACCTGGCAGACGCAACCGCCGCCGTCACCATCGGACGCGGCTACCATTACGCAACTGCCTGGGAAATTGCGCTTAAGCTCAAGGAACTCACATATGTAGCGGCTGAACCGTATTCAGCCGCCGATTTTCAGCATGGGCCCATCGCGCTTGTGCGCAAAGCGTTCCCGGTCGTCCTCGTGGCAACCAGGGGCGCAGTCGCCGATGATCTCACAGCGATCACACGTCGTCTGCACGACCTTGGCGCTCATCTGACGGTCATCAGCGACGTGCCCGCCATCCTGGAGATGGCAGATCGACCCGCGCTGCTACCGGTAAGCGTTGAGGAGCGTTTCTCGCCAATGACGACGATCATTGCAGGGCAGTTGCTGGTTTTTCATCTAGCCCGCGCGCGTGGTCTCGACCCGGATAACCCTCGTGGCCTGCGCAAGGTGACTGAGACGAGGTGAGAGGCAAGAGGTGAGAGGCAAGAGGCAAGAGGCGAGAGGCGAGAGGCAAGAGGCAAGAGGCGAGAGGCGAGAGGCAAGAGGTGAGAGGCAAGAGGCAAGAGGCAAGAGGCGAGAGGCGAGAGGCAAGAGGCAAGAGGCGAGAGGCGAGAGGCGAGAGGCGAGAGGCAAGAGGCAAGAGGTGCGAGGTGGGAGGCGCGAGGTGGGAGGCAAGAGGCAAGAAATCCAACCTCTCACCTCTCATCACCTCTCACCCCTAACCTCTCACCTCTCACCCGATGTCACGGTGCAACCGTCATCACACCCTTCATACCACCGACGTAGTGCGCCGGATAGGTGCAAATAAAGACATACGTGCCAGGTGCAGGCGCGGTAAAGGTGATAGTTTCGCTGCCGCCAGGACCGAGCATCTTCGTCGCGGCGATAATATCCGCCCGATCAGCCGGCAGGAAATCGGGAGGACCGGCATTGATCGCCTCTTCATTAACCTTTGCGGCAATGTCCTCGCCGCCCTTGACAATCACGATGTTGTGCTGCTGCGCTGTTGACACATTCTTGAACGTCAGAGTGATCGTCTGACCGGTGGGAACGGTGAACTCTTTCTTATCGTATGCCAGGTTCTCGCCATCAGACGCAATCTCGATCGTCGTGCTGGCGCCGCCGCCGCCGCCGCCGCCGCCGCCGCCGCCGCACGCAGCCAGAGCAAATGCGGCAACAACCGCAACCATCAGCACCCACAAGGACTTGCGCATCTTCATAAAACTCCCCTTTGCTGGTTTTTAGGTGACCACGTGTATTTTATCACGATCTATCGGGCTGTCAATCGGTAGTACGCGCTTCGCGCATTGGGGGATGCAAGGATCGACGATCAGCAAACCAGATTATGACTTCACTGCAAAAAGCGGTAACCACGAAGGTAACCACGAAGATCGCAAAGGGACACAAAGGAAATGGACTTCTCACCTTCGTGCGCTTCGTGTTCTTGGTGGTGAAGCCTTTGTGCAGTGGACTCAGATTATGGTTTGGGTACGAGAGTAACCACGAAGATCGCAAAGGGACACAAAGGAAATGGACTTCTCACCTTCGTGCGCTTCGTGTTCTTGGTGGTTAAGCCTTTGTGCAGCGGACTCAGATTATGGTTTGGGTACGGGAGTGGGACCCAACTGCTCCGACACGCTCTTGAGCAGCGCCTCGCGCAGCGCCTCAACGAATTCACGCGGTCGCGCCGGGCTGATAATGAGCGATAGCGCATCATAGCGCGCCACCGCCACCAGCCGTTCCCGATGGGTTGCAGCAAAGAAAACGCGCCCGTATGGCTCGAGTTGAAACGGACCGTGATACCCAAACACGCCAGCATTGAACGAACGGCGCAACCCAAAGCGCGGCACGTCCGCCAGTGCGCCGGCGGGTGAGACGCCAGCGATCTGCTTGAACGGGATGCGCAACGCACGCGCCCAGCGCCGTCGAATGATCAACGCATCGTTCGTCACCACATAAGCGACCGGTTGTACGGCGTAGTTGAGCGTCAGCCACGCCGCCAGCGCCAGCGCGACAGCCACTGTCGCAATGGCGCCAGCCTGCGCGATGCCTTCAAACAGCAGCCCACTGAGATAGAGAAACAGCGCCGGCAGCATCAGAATGCCTCCAAGCGTCGCAACGCCGCTGGTAATGCGCTCGGCATAGGCATCGAGCGCGGCCGCACTGAACGATGTTTCCATTGCAAAAACCCTGACTATGGTACTCCTTGCGCGTCACCCATTGGTATGGTATATCGTCAGTATACGGCATGTTCCTGAATAACGATCTGCACTGCCTGGTCTATCGACATCTACAGGGCATCTTGCACCATGTCGCCGGAGCATATTGCGCGCTCACCCAGCCAACCGGCCATTCAACTGCCGGCGCCGGGACGCAGCCTGAACCATCTGACCGCCATTGCAATCGGCATTGTTCTTGTGCTCAACAGCGTCGCACTCGCAGCAACACTGCGGCACTGGTCGCCGGCGGCGCTTGCCATTGGCGCCGGTTTGACTATCCTGCTCGTTTTGAGTGATCGCTTTGCCGTGCGCGAGCCGGAAGGACGGCGGCTCACGCCGGCGCCCGTGGCGCTTGTGGCAGGAGCGATGATGACTGTCTGGTCTCCCGCACTGATTGCCGCGCTCATCGGCAGCCTCCTGGCGATGCCGCACCCATGGCAGCGCACGATTCGGCTGATTGCAGTACGCTCGGTGATCGTCAGCGGCGGCGCCCTGATCGCGCCGATCATCCAAACGACGCCCCGGTTCGTTCCATCGCTGGCGCTGGCAACCTTGATTGCCGCCGGCTTCTTCCTGGAAGCGCTCCTCGAAGCGACAGAAGAAAGGCGCTGGTCCTTGCCCTGGCACGGCAGAACAGCATCATTCCAGTGGTATGCGCCGGTCATGGCGCTGAATGGCGCTCTGTTCGGAGCATTCTGGCCCGCCGCGCCCGAAGCGCTGCCTTTCGCGCTGGCACTGCTCGGCTGGGTGCAGTTTCTGGCGCACCGCCAGGCGCAACAGCATCATACGACGACCGAATTGACCAATCTGCGCGAGCAACTCAGCATCCGCACCGAACGACTCGAGCGCCTGCAATCGCTGGCAACCGCAATGCTGGCAACGCTCGACGACCGACGCCAGCTGCATCTCCTCTGCGAACGTCTCGCCGCCCTGCTCGACGCCGAGGCCGGCTGGGTCGCGCTGTACGAGCATGACACATTGCGCGTGATGGCAGTTCACGGACTGACGCTCGATCAGCCCGATCCGCCGCTGGACGACCAGGAGCGCTACAACGAGATGATTCGGCGCGGGCAGATTGTTTTGATCGCCGATGAACGCATCCAGCGCCTGGCGCCGCCGATTGCCTCCGATGATCCCATACGCTGGTCAACCCTGCTGGCGCTTCCGCTCAAAACCGATCACGGCGCACTCGGCGTCATCTGCCTGGCATTCGAGCATCTGCGCGGCCTCGTCAGCGATGATCAGCGAATCCTGACATCCTTCACCCGCCAGGCGGCGGTTGCAATCGACAACACACGCCTGTTCAGCGAACTTCGCCAGAAGCAGGCGGAACTGATCCAGTCATCAAAACTGGCGGCAGTGGGCACGTTTGCAGCAGGCATCGGACACGAATTCAACAACCTGCTCGGCGGTATGCTCGGCTATGCGGAACTGGGACGCAGCACCGGCGATATTGCCGAAAAAGACCATGCACTCGACGTCATCCGGCAGGCATGCCAGCGCGGACGAGTCATCACTCGCGGCTTGCTGACGTTCGCGCGACGCAGTGAGCATCGCCGCGAAGTGCATCATCTCGCCGACATCATCGCCGAGACTTTGACGCTTGTCGAGGTTGATCTCCGTAAACTCAATATTACGCTGGCGCGCCATATCGAATCCACGCCAGCCATTGTCTGCGATGGCGGACAGATTGCCCAGGTGCTGCTCAACCTTGTTACCAATGCGCGTGATGCCATTGGGCAGCAAGGCGGAACGATCACCGTGTCGCTTCGGCAGTGCGACACCTTCGTCGAACTCAGCGTCCGCGACACCGGTGAAGGCATTCCCGAACATGTGCGTAACCGCATCTTCGAGCCGTTCGTCACAACGAAAGGCGCGCTCGGCGCCAGCAGCACGCCTGGAACCGGATTGGGGCTGTCGGTGTCCTATGGAATTGTCAAGGATCACGGCGGGGATATCCGGTTTGAAACAGCAACCGGCATCGGCACGAACATGATCGTGCGCCTGCCGATCCATCCGCCTTTCTCGTAATGACCCATACCATGAGTCCACTGCAAAAAGGCTCAACCACCAAGGACACGAAGCGCACGAAGGTTAAGTGAAGCGCATTTCCTTTGCGTCCCTTTGTGACCTTCGCGTTACCATGATAATAATAATCCTGGCGCGGATGCCGCGCTACTTCAGTTCGGGGAGTTCGATCGGATCCTCGCGCGGCTCGCAGACACCGCAGTAGAGCGCGCGCGCTGTGACAATCGCCCGATGGGTATGGTTCTCATCGCGATAGAGCGCCACAATGTGCGGCATCTCGCGCGCACAATCCTTACAGAGCGCCCGCCCGCAAAAGATGCACACGCCATGCGCCGGTCGCTCGCAATGCCAGCAGTTCACCAGGAGCCTCCTGAAACAACTCTGCGTGCGTGTTCCATAGATGTGATTGTACTTCAGAATCGTCAACCGGCATTGCAGAGCCTCTGGCGCTGTGATAGAATGCCGAGGATAGTGTGCATTCGAGGCAATTGCGTGGACTCCTCCAATCAACCGCACGATAATCAGCCAGTGCGCACATTGCCATTTCGTATCTCGCGTGATACGGCTATTCTGCTGGCAGCGCTCCTTTTTCTGGCATTCGCCATCCTGCTGGCAGTGCTGTTTCCGCCAGCCGGAAGCGAACTGGCGCGCGCGCGGACGCCGGCGCCTGCGATGGAGCAGGCAACGTCTGTTGTGGTCGAACCGGTGCAGATAGCAACCGCCATTCCCGCAGATGCGCCGACCATTGCGGCACTGCCGACCGACGCGCCGCCCTACCCGGCGCCACCGACGCCGGCGCCGGCGAACGCAGCGCCTTCGCCCACTCCCGATCTGCCACTGCCAACCGCAGCGCTCGACATCGCCGGAACAGCGACGACGCCTGCGCTGGCGCTGGCGCCAACCCTCGCGCCCCCGCCGGTCGTCCAACCAACCCCAGAGCCGCCGGTCGCCCAACCAACCCCACAGCCGCCGGTCGTTCAACCAACCCCAGAGCCGCCGGTCGTCCAACCAACCCCGCCGCCAGCGCCCCGTCCGACCCGTCCTCCGCCCACGGCGACGCCGATCCCTGTCGATATCATTCGTGCCACCACCTACTGGACGACTGCCCAGAGTCCGATCACGCTGCGGCGCGATACGGTGGTTGCAGCGGGCGCCGGACTGATCATCGAACCAGGGGTTGAAGTGCGCATTCCGCCAGGAATAACGCTCTATGTCGATGGCCGCCTGTATGCTCTGGGACAGGCGGATCGGCCGGTGCGCTTCATTGGCGCCAGCCTGCCGCGCTGGGAGGGGATTGTCGGACGCCCCGGCAGCGACATTGTGCTGGAACACGTCGAGGTGCGCGGCGGCGGCGCAGGCGGGACGGTCATTGCATCGGAACAGGGGTCATTGACGATCCGTTCAAGCCGCATCATCGACAATGGCGGGCATGTGCGCATCTCTACCGGACGCATCGAACTGCGCGACAGCGAGATTACGGGCAATGATATGCCATATGGCGCGGCGGTCGAGATCGTCTACGAGCGCGGCGGCGTTACGCTGACGGGGAACCGTATCGGCGGCAATCGCATGGCATTCGGCTCGCCCAACGTTCGGATCGGCAGTCGCAGCCCCAATGATACTGTCACGCTCGACATTCAGGGAAACCTGTTCGTCGGACAGGACGGACCCAATCTTGCGCTGGAGACGAACGGTCCATTGCAGGGATCTATCGTCTGCAACGGACTCATTGGCGGTTCCAATGGGCTGAGCATTCTCAGCACCCTGCCGCAGGCGCCGGGTTTGCCGGGGTTGACGATTCGCAATAACGCAATCGAGAAACATACGCCGCCGATTATTCCGATCTATCTGGAGCGCGGCATCGGGCGCGGCGCCACGAGTGACGTGTTTATCGATATGCGCAACAACTGGTGGGGCGCCGTCGAAGGACCGTATGAGCCGGATCGTCATGCCGACGGTCGTGGTGATGCGCCGGGCGATCTGGTAGCGTTCGATCCGTGGCTCACCGAGCGCCCTGCCTGCGCTCCTGCGCAATGAAGAGCGCCTGCTGTGTCCATTCCAGCCATTGACGCGATCATTGCCAGCGCCGTTGAAGAGCGCATCTTTCCCGGCGCCGTCGTGCTCGTCGCGCGCGACGATACGATCCTCCACCATACGGCGTATGGCGCAACAACCTATGACGCCGAAGGCGCACCCGTTGAACCGGCGACGATCTATGATGTTGCGTCGCTGACCAAAATGTTTACTGCGACTGCGGCGCTGCGTCTGTATGACGCCGGACGGCTCGATCTCGAAGCGCCGGTCTGTACGTATCTGCCCTCCTTTCGCGCTCGTGCGATCACGGTTCGCCACCTGCTGACCCATACATCCGGTCTTGACCTGCGCCTTTCCACACTCTGTCGGGGAGGACAAGACGCGGTGCGGACGGCGGTGTACGCTGCATTGCCTGCGCATCCACCCGGCAGCAGAGTCGCCTATACGAACATCAATTCACTGCTCCTGGGCGACATTGTTGCCACGGTATTCGGGCAACCGCTTGATCGCGCTATCGATGACCTGGTCTGCCGACCACTGGGCCTGCGCCATACCGGTTTTCGCCCTGATCCGGCGCTCCTGGCGCGCATTGCACCGACTGAATTCGACCATGAGTGGCGTGGCTGTCTGGTCCACGGCGTGGTTCACGATGAAAGCGCGTATGCGCTGGGCGGCATCGCCGGGCATGCCGGGCTCTTCAGCACTGCCGACGATCTCTGGCGATTTTGCCGCGCCTGGCTGCCCCCGATGCACAACCGCGCTGATTCGCTCTTTTTGCGCCGGGAAACGATGGCGCTGGCGACGAGGAATCACACGCCAGGGCTGGCGCAGGCATGCGGATTGGGATGGATGATTGACCGGCCGAATTTTATGGGTCCCGCACCGGCAGGAGGTTATGGGCATACCGGCTTCACCGGTCCGGCGCTGGTGATCATTCCACACCACTGCTTGATAATTGTCGTCATGAGTAATCGCGTCCACCCCCAACGCAGCGCGCCGCGCCATCATGCCGTCACCGCCGCGATTGTCGCTGCGACGCTCGATAGCATTGCACGACACCGTTGACGCGGCAGAGCCGCGCAATCACGTCGTCTGGACTTTCATCCGCGCCCATAAGTGAGCCAAAGTGCGCGCATCCGTCCGAATCATGCCCGAAAGACAGGTTTACAACAGGGCAAGGTATGCTATGATAGAGTGAGTGATACCATTTCCACATATTGGTGGAAAGGGCGAAACCTATGGCAGCTACGCGCATTCTTCTTGCAGAAGATAACGATCTGGTCGCGCTGACGCTCGAGGAACAACTGAAAGGGCTTGGCTGCGATGTCATCGGCATCGCTCGCACCGGCGCCGAAGCCATTGACCTCGCCATGCGGCTTGGACCGGATCTGATCATTATGGACATCCGCATGCCCGAAATGGATGGAACGGAAGCGGCGGCGCGGATCAATCAGCAACGCCCGACGCCAATTCTTATGTTGACTGCGTATACGGATCGCGAAACCATCCGCAAAGCGGAACAGGCAGGCGCGCTCGGCTACCTGGTCAAACCGGTGAATGAAGCGGAATTATTGCCCGCGATCGACATCGCGCTGGCGCGCTTCCGTGATTTGCAGGCGTTGCGCACCCAGGTTCACGAACTGGAAGAGTCGCTCGAAGCGCGCAAATTGATCGAACGCGCCAAAGGGATTTTGATGCAGCGCCTGGGGCTGACCGAGCGCGACGCCTATGAGCGGCTGCGGCAACGCGCCCGCGATAAGCGCGCGAAAATGAAGGATATTGCCCAGGCAATCATTGAGGCGGAAGAATTGCTTGGCTCTAGATCGTGACAATTGACACCTGCGCCCAGGTATGCTATAGTCAGAGTACGCATAGTATTGCAACAGAGTATTCGGGCATTTATGCAACTGCGAAGCGCCTATTTCTTCTGGTTCTGGTATTTTGCCGGCTCACCAAGAGGCTGGTTGCTTCGCGTTGAATGAAGTTGAAAGTACCCGAACTCAGAAGGCGTGGAGCAACAGGCTCCACGCCTTCTTGGTTTTCAGGAGCAAGTATGACGATCTTCTGTCGTGGCATTCGCGGCGCCACCACTTGCGACGAAAACACACGCGAAGCAATCCTCGAAGCGACGCGCGACCTGTTGCAGCGAATCATTGCTGCCAACAACGTGCGCCCCGAAGACATCGCCAGCGCCATCTTCAGCACCACGCCCGATCTGACCGCCGAATTTCCGGCAGTCGCCGCGCGCGAACTCGGCTGGCTCGATACAGCGCTGCTCTGCACCCACGAAATGGCGGTTCCGGGCAGTCTGCCGCGCTGTATTCGCGTGTTGATCCACTGGAACACCACCCGTCGCGCGGACGAGATCATCCATGTGTACGTTCGCGGCGCACATACGCTGCGCCCTGACCGAAGCATGACCCATGCGCGGACAGGGTCGCCGGAAGAGTGGAGGAGCGGAGGATGACACCTCCGCTTTTTTTGGCTACGAAATATGCCTGATAGAGTGAACAACCAGATGTTGCACGTTGCCCGTGTTGACCGTCTTGCGGCTGACGTTGGCTTCGACTGGCTCAACCGACGGTGGCCGTTCTATGTCCTTGATGGTCCAGGTTGTGGTTGATTGCTCGATGAGACGTTTGGTTCCTGGTTCCTGGTTCTCGGTTCTCGATTCTCGGTTCTTGGTTCTCAGTTCTCGGTTCTTGGTTCTTGGTTCTCAGTTCTCAGTTCTCGGTTCCTGGTTCTTGGTTCTCAGTTCTCAGTTCTCGGTTCTCGGTTCTTGGTTCTCAGTTCTCAGTTCTCGGTTCTCGGTTCTTGGTTCTCAGTTCTCGGTTCTCGGTTCTTGGTTCTCAGTTCTCGGTTCTCGGTTCTGGGGAGGAAGTCATGACCGCTCTCGAACTCGATATCGCCATGCGGCCTCGCCTGCGCCTGGCGCCACCGCAAATGAGTCGTCCGTCGTATATCGAACAATTGTTACCGCTGGCAAAGGAGAATGTGTCTATGATCGTCGTCATGCGCAGCAATGCAACCGAAGAGGAATTGAACGCGGTTCTGACGCGCATTCAGGAGCACGGGCTTAAGGGGCGCGTCACTTACGGCGAAGAGCGGAACATCGTCGGCGTTATCGGCGCTGCCATTCCGCCGACGCTCCGGGAAGAACTCGAGCGTTTCCCCGGCGTTCAGGAAGCCGTGCGCATCACCCGCCCCTACAAACTTGCCGCGCGCGAGTTTCACCCCCAGGATACGATCGTGCAGGTCGGCGACCTCGCAATCGGCGGCGGATCGTTCGTTGCAATCGCCGGACCATGCGCCGTCGAAAGCGAAGAGCAGATCATGACAACGGCATTCGCTGTGCGCGAGGCTGGCGCCCACATGCTGCGCGGCGGCGCCTTCAAGCCGCGTTCGTCGCCCTACACCTTCCGCGGGTTGGGGGAAGAAGGGTTGCGCCTGCTGGCGCAGGCGCGCGCCGAAACCGGTTTGCCAGTCGTCACCGAAGTGATGACGCCAACTGACGTCGACCTGGTGGCGCGCTACGCTGATGTGCTGCAGATCGGCGCGCGCAACATGCAGAACTATCAGTTGCTGGAGGAAGCCGGGCGCAGCGGGAAACCGGTCCTGCTCAAACGCGGCATGTCGGCGACGATCGAGGAATGGCTGCTCTCCGCAGAATACATTATTGCGCAGGGCAATCCGAATGTCATCCTGTGTGAACGGGGCATTCGCACTTTCGAGACCGCCACGCGCAACACGATGGATCTGAATGCGGTGGCGCTCGCCAAACGCCGGAGCCATCTGCCGGTGATCGCTGATCCATCGCATGGAACGGGCAAATGGTATCTGGCGCCGCCGCTCGCGCTGGCGTCGCTGGCGGCCGGCGCCGATGGCGTGATGATCGAGGTGCATCCCGACCCGGATCGGGCGACGTCGGACGGCGGGCAATCGCTGACCTGCGAAAACTTCGCTGCGCTGATGCCGCAAATGACGGCGCTGGCGAACGTTCTGGGGCGGCGCGACGCACGGTGGCGGCGATGACCGTCACCCAGGGGCTGCAAACCGCGACCGGCGGGCGATGGCGCGCCTGGCGGAGATGACCGTCACCGGGACGCTCAAACCGCGACCGCTAGGCAATTGCATGCCCGGTGATCAATCTGCTCGCCGGTTGCGGGGCGGCGGTAACGGTCATCGCCGGGGGCTGCGGGCGATGGCGCGCCTGGCGGAGATGACCGTCACCGGGACGCTCAAACCGCGACCGCCAGGCAATTGCATGCCCGGTGATCTATCCGCTTGCGTGTTGCATGGCGGCGGTGACGGTCATCGCCGGGGGCTGCGGGCGATGGCGCGCCTGGCGGAGATGACCGTCACCGGGACGCGCAAACCGCGACCGCCAGGCAATTGCATGCCCGGTGATCTATCCGCTTGCGTGTTGCATGGCGGCGGTAACGGTCATCGCCGGGGGCTGCGCTGGGGCGGGTCGCCAACCGGTCTCCAACCCCGTGGTATAATAGCTCAGGTTTGTCTGTCGCGGTTGGAGAGTCGTCTTTGTGAGCCACCGGTACACGACCCGACACAAAACAGCACTCACGCTGACGCTTATCGGAATGCTGGTCGCGCTCGTCGTGAGCGTCCCTCTGGCTATCGTTCGGGCGCAGCAGGTCGTTCAAGTCGTGCAGGTCGGTGCGCCGCCGCAGGGCGATCCGGGGACGATCATCACCCTGACGTTTCAGTTGACGAATAATATCAATGACGCCGTACTCTCCATCAGTCCATCGACGACGTTCAACATCACCGCGTCGAATGCGCCGTCCGGCGTTATCGTCAGCGCACCGGGACCGGTGCAGTTGAACAATAATGTCTCTGGCGGAACGAACGCGAATTTCACGCTGCAACTGAGCATTGGCAGCAACGTCGTTCCGGGCACGTACAACACTCTGCTGGTCACAGTGACCGGAACGTACAACTCGACATCGGGAGTGCGCCCTGTCTCCGCCAGCACCTTTGGCGCATTTGTCGTGACTGTCGGCGGGCGGACCGTCACACCGACGCTTTCGCCGACGGTGACGCCGACAGCGACGCGCACGCCGGGACCGACGCCAACGCCGGGACCGACGTGCCCCGAAGGGGCGCGCGATCCGGGAAATGACCCCGGCAGTGCGCGGCTGGTGCTGGTCGACTCGCCGGTCACCCATGGCATCTGCGAGATCGGCGATGAGGACTGGTTCCGTTTCGGCGGCGTCGGCGGCAAGGTCTACACCATTGACATCGAACGGATGGACGCCGGGCTTGATCTGTCGCTCGAACTGTATGATGAAAACGGTCAGCGCCTGGCGTTCAACGACGACTTCTTCAATCGCAATCCGGCAAGCCCTGACCCGAAGGACATCAAGCCGCGCATTCAATCGTGGCGCGCCCCGCGCGACGGCTTCTACTACGTCCGCGTCCGCGACACGCTCAATATTGGCGGCGGCAACCGCACCTATGTCTTTGTCGTGCGCTCCGAAAGTTACGGACCAACAGCCGCATTGGTGGGGGAGATTTGCCGCGACTTGTACGAAGACGATGGTCTGCCGGAGCAGGCGAAACTGATCCTGCCCAACGAGATCCATCCGGGGCGACGGCTCTGCCCGACGGGAGATGCCGATTGGGTTAAGTTCTTTGGCAAGGCGGGCAAAATCTATTACATCTACACCGACACCCGACCCTACCGCAACACGCCGGATTTCAACAATCAGACGCAGGCCGGCGCCGATACGGTCATGTATCTGTTCGACCGCGATGGCATTCGCCTCCTCGACTTCAGCGACGACATCGCCGGATCGCTCGACTCGCAGATCCGCTTTGTTCCGCAGGTTGATGGGTTCTATTATGTGCAGATCAAGAACAACGGCGACCTTGGCAATCAGTTCATCCGTTACGACCTGATCCTGCAATTGTGCGTCCCGGATGAAGAGTGCGGGCGCGCCCCTCAGCCGGCGGTGCTCCTTACCCCATCAGGACCAACACCGACTGTAGCGCCATTCGATGATCGCACGCCGACGCCAACCGGCACTCCCGCAACGAGCGGATCGGTCGGTGATGAATCCGACAGCGCTCAGGACGGGACGACGCGCGCATTCGTCAATGGTCCACTGGTCGGGTTTGCCGATGTCGCCTTTGATCAACTGTGGCAACGCACTGATCGGGTCGTTGCCAGCGGCAGAGTGCAACGCAGCTGGATGTGGGGACCGCGCGGGTTGATGGCGCGCGCCGAGAGTTATCAGCAGGCGACCAGCGGTATGCGGCAGGTGCAGTACTTCGATAAGGGCCGAATGGAACTGAATAACCCCTTCGGCGACCGTTCGAGTCCCTGGTTTGTCACCTCCGGTTTGCTGGTGATGGAACTGGTCAGCGGACGGATGCAGATCGGTGATAACGAGTTCGTTCAGCGTGAAGCGGCGGCTATCCCCGTTGCCGGCGACGCTGATGACCCGAACGCACCGTTGTACGCCAGTTTCGCCACGGTTATCACGAAGGTGGAACCGGACCAGACCGGACAGTTGCCGCGCATGACCATTGATCGCCAGGGACGCATTGGCGCATATGAAGGTCCGATGCGCAGCGAAACCCGCATCGCGCACTATGTGCCCGAAAGCGGGCATAACATTCCAGCAGTATTCTGGGACTATCTCAATACACGCGGGCTGATCTACGATCAGGGACGGTTACGCAGCGATCGTCTGTTCGACTGGCTGTTCACGCTTGGGTATCCGATCAGCGAGCCATTCTGGGCGCGTGTGCGCCTCGGCGGGGTTGAGCGCGATGTCCTGATTCAGTTGTTCGAACGCCGCACATTGACCTATGTGCCCGACAACCCGCCCGGCTGGCGCGTTGAGATGGGCAATGTCGGGCGACACTACTACCGCTGGCGCTATGGCGAAGACCTTCCATGAACATAAAAAGACCTCCGAGACACTGGCGTCTCGGAGGTCTGTCTGCGTTAGTCTTTGTAAAAGAAACTGCGCAACACGGGGTGCACCTCCTGTGTGGATCGAAAACGGCGTCGGAGAGGTTCACTCACTTCGCGCATGATCATGCCACAAACTGCGCGCCGCTTCAATCAGCCATTAGTCCCACGCACACGAAGTACCGCATGGTGATCGCGCATAGTCCATAAGACGGGCACAGGCAGTGACGGCATCTGATCGGAGCAGTGCAACCAAAAGCCAACCGTCAGGACGTCCGCTCGAGACGCCATTTGCTATCGCCGCACAGATTGTCGAGACGATCGGTCCCCGGCCTCCCGGATCAATGGGCGAGGCAAAGGTCGCTGCATTCCTCGATGCGCGTCTCCGCCAGGCAGGATTTCGTTTGTCCGCCGAGTCCTACCATGCGTTGCGTCCCCCCGGCTACGATGGCATGGTGGTTGGAATCCTGGCTGTTCTGGGGGTGATCGGTTTTTACTGGATGCCGTCGCCAGCCATCCTGATCTTTGCCGTAAGTTGGGGCGCGTCGTTCCTGTCGTGGCTGTACGACACGCCGCTTCTGGCGCCGCGCATTGCGAGTCAGAATGTCGTCGCCACCCGCGCAGCGGCTGACGTGATGCGCTGGCGCCTGGTGATGCTGGCGCCGCTCAGTTCGCCGCCAGCCGCCAGCCGCTGGCTTGTCGCGTCTGGCACTGACCAGACCGGGCTTATCGGGCGCACCGTGGCGGCAACGTTGCTGTTGGCGCTGGGCATAGCAGCGAATGCGCCGCTTCCGCTCGATCTCCGCCTGTGGCTCTGGTATGCCCAGGCGGCGCCGGCGACCGTCCTGTTTGCTCAGGGGGTCATCGCGCTGATCGTACAGCACGCCCCGGCGACCCCGGGCGCGATCAGCTACGCTGGCGCTCTGGCGACGTTGATCGAGAGCGCAGCACGACTACCCCATCTCAAGCACACCGAAATATGGATCGTGGGAGTCGGCGCCGGGTCGGCCGGCATCGACGATCTCCTGCGGCGTTATCCCTTTGAAGCCGGGCAAACCCTTTTCGTCGGTCTCGACGGCATCGGACAGGGAACTTTGTGCTACCTGGCAGCCGAAGGCGCCCTACGCCAGCGACTTGCGGACGCATTGCTGTTGCACCTGGCGGCTCGTGTTGTGGACAGTGGGCAGGCGGCGGTCAGGCCTGACGTCTACCGCGGGACCACATATGCTGGCGTCCTGCGGCGTCGCGGGTGGCGCGCCATGGGCATTGCCGCTCTCGACGCACAGCACCATGTTCCATACCAGCACGACCGGCGTGATGACCTTTCGAGGCTCGACGCAGCGCACCTCGAGAACGCCGTGCGTCTGGTCGTCGGGCTGGCGCGCGCGCTCGACGATGCAGCATAACGGCGTTCACGGATGTGGCACACGGAGCACGCGGTTCACTTCCGGCGTCATAATCGTCGTCGTCGCGCCATCGGGCCAGTACACCTCAACCGACTCAACCGTCGCCACACTGCCCAGACCGAAGTGAGCAACCGCTTCCATCTGACACAAATAGCCGCTGCCGGCATCAACGGCACGCAGTTGCCGCCTGCCGCCTGCCAAAAGCGCGACGATCGCGCCACGCGCCGGCGCCCCGGCGCGCGTCAGCGGCAGCACACGCAGCCAGGCATGATCGTTGGGAACAGGTCGGTACAGGCTGAGCGGTTGTAGATCGGCTTCGCCATGACTGATCAGCAATTCGAGCCGCCCATCGTTGTCAAAATCGCCAACCGCAGCGCCGGTGCCCAGCCCGGCAGGTTCGAGCGCATCACCCGGATCAATCTTCGCCCACTCAGCGCCACGGCGCGCAAACAAACGGTTCGGTTCGCCAATATTGTTGAAGAAGATCTCCAGTTCGCCATCATTGTCGAAATCGGCGGCGATGACGGTGCGAACCCGCGATGGTTCCGCCATATCAGGCGGCGCGGCATCGACGAACAGCCCATCCCACTTCTGCAAGAACAGGCGATGGGGACCTTCCCAATTGCCATAGACCAGATCGAACCGGCCATCGCCATCAAAATCGCCGGCGGCGACCCCACGTCCGTGCTCGTGTGGATCGGGCAGACCGGCACGGCGGGCAATTTCCTCGAATGTGCCATCGCCACGATTGGCGAAGAGCAGATTAGGACCATTCTCATTAACCGTGAAAATATCCATGCGCGACGTCACCAGCGGCAGCGCAATCACACCGCGCCCGCCGGTGGTAAAACTGATGCCGGCGGCGCTGGCCATATCCTGCACTTCGCCAAAGCGGTCGCGCTCATACAGGCGGAACGGACCGCCATAATTTGCGACGAAGAAACCATAGCGCCCCGTCCCCAGGCGATCCACCACCGCCACCGAGCGACCGGCAGTCAGATTGAGCGCCTCGCGGTTCTGCGGCAACTCAAAGAGGTCGATCCAGCCGGTCTCCTGGAAATCGAACAACCGATCGCCAAAGCGTTTGCGCCCGGCAAAGGTATCGGTGTTGAGGACATAAATCTCCTCTCGACCATCGCCGTCGAGGTCGCCGGCCGCCACGCCGATCGCCTGGCGCTGCGCATCGGCGAGGGTCTCGTCAACGATATCGGCGAAACCGGCGCCGTCCCAGCGCAGCACGCGATTGGCGCCATCGAAGCCGGCAATGAACAACTCCCAGATGCCATCATCATTGATATCGACCACTGCCACGCCATAGTGCAGGCGCGGCGGATTGGAACCGATCAGATGGCTGCAATCGATAAACATGGGCATATCCCCATTGTGCGACATGATGCGCTACATACGCCCCTGGAGCCAGGCGACGATGGTATGAGCAACCCGTTCACCGCCCTCGCCAAGGAGCAACTGATGTCCATACCCTTCCATCCAGACCAGCCGGCAGTCGGTGGCGCCGATCGACCGCGCGACCTGTTCAGCGGATCGCGGATCGACGGTGGCGTCATCGCGCCCCTGCACCACCAGCGTTGGCGCCGTGACGCGCGGTAACGCATGGCGGGCATACCGTTGCAGCAGCGTCAACTGATAGATCGCAGCCAGCGGCACCCGCACCATCCGGCGCAACTGCTCACAGACCGACGGATCATCAAGATCGGCATCCGGGACCCGCTGACGTATCAACGCGCGCAGCGTCGGGTCATTGAAATCAGCGCCTGCGAACGGATAGTACCACGAAATGGCGTGCCGTGCGATACCGCTCAGATTCACCAGGAGTTGACCACGCAACGTCAGCGCCGGCGCCAGCGCGACCAAGCGCGCAACCGGCAGATGCGCCGCCAGGAGCAGCGAAAGCAACGCCCCCATCGAAAAACCAACCACCACCACCTCAGAGCAACGGTGACGGAGCGTGGCAAAGCCCTGCATCACCGTTTCCGCCCACTGTTGCCACTGGACGCCAGCAAGTTCATCGGGAAGCGCGCCATGACCAGGGAGCAGCGGCGCGTGCACGCTGTATCCTTCACGAAGGAATGCAGCCGCCAGTGGACGGACTTCCGCCGGATCGCCGCCAAAGCCGTGGATCAACAAGATCCCCGGCGAACCTGCCCACACCGTCAGCGGCGCCGCCCTGCGTCCCCCAGAAAACGATGATGCTGTCGCGGTTGGAGAGTCGCGCATGGATCTGATCAACATGCTGGTATTCCTATCAATTGCATTGTAGACCTGCACCCTATCGTATGGCAAGGCGCCAGATGATGAAAATGACATCCCGGTTACAGATGCCGCTTATCGTTAAAATCCGGTCAATTCACGATTGACAATAACGGCGTAACCTTCTACGATCATTGTACGTGGTTTATGCGACATACGAAACGACTATGGCGCTGCGGTTCCAGCAGAAGCTTATTGTCCCGACGTCGGCGCGACCGCTGATCGAACGCCCGCATGTTCTCGCGCTGCTCGACCGCGCAATTCGCAGCAAGCGCGTCGTTGCCCTTGCTGCACCCGCCGGTTGGGGCAAAACGACCGCCCTGGCGCAGTGGGTTGCCCAACAAACGATGCCTGCTGCATGGTATACGCTCGACAGCACTGATCGCGATCCAAAGGTCTTCCTCGATTATCTGCTCCACAGCACCGCTGATCTGGCGCCAGGATCGGCGGAGATTGCAGCGCGCCTCAGCGAAACCCCTCCTCAAGGACTGGCAGAGATCTCACAGCAGGTTGCGCTCGCCTTTGCTGATGCACCCGAGCACTTTGCCCTGATACTGGATGATGTGCATGTGCTGGAGGATGATCAGGCGCAACCGATTCCCGGCGTGTCGCTGGTCTTCGCCCTCCTCGCATCGATTGCCGAGTACGCAACCAGATGCCATCTGGTGCTTGCCTCGCGCACGCTGCCAGCCCTGCACGGCATGGTGCGCATGGTTGCGCAGCAACGCGCTGCGGTCTTCGATTATAGCGTGTTGCAGTTCCAACGCGCCGATACGCAACGTCTGGCAGGAGTCGCTGCGGACCTGACCCTCTCTGATGAGGAAGCGGATCAACTGACCGCAGCGGTTGGCGGCTGGGTTACCGGTATTGTGCTGTCGCTGGATCAACCGCTTGCGCATGAAGGGCGGGCAACCGATCAACATCAACGCCTGGCAACGCTTGCAACCCGACGCGCTGCCATTATCGAAGCCAATACGAGTCAGGTGTACGCCTATTTTGCCGAACAGATTCTGGCGCCGCTCCCTGCCGATCTCCAGCGTTTTCTCGAGGACACCAGCGTTCTGCAAGATCTGTCGCCGCGTCGTTGTGATCGGTTGCGTTCGACGACGAACGCAGCAGCATATCTCGATGACATCAAGCGTCGTGGTCTGTTCGTATCAAGCCGCGCCGGATGGTTGTCGTATCACAGTCTGTTTCGCGATTACCTGCGATCACGCCTGGCGCGCGATCCACAGCGGCATCAGACGCTCCTGCGCGCCGCCGGCGACCTCTATGCCGCCGAGGACGATATTGAACGCGCACTCGATTGCTATCTGGCGGCTGGCGATGATCAGCAGGCGATCAACGTGCTGCGTTCCTCCGTGCCGCGCCTGCGCCGGTGTTCGCGTCAGACAACCCTGCTTGCGTGTTTTGAACGTCTGCATAGTGCGCGATCACGATCGAACAGCGATCATCTGCGCGCAGGCGACTCGCCGTTCCTGCTGGCGCACACCGCACGACCATCGTTGCTCCCTCCCGATCTCTTGCTGGCAGAGGCGCGAGTATATAGCGACCTGGCGCTCTGGGAACGCGCATATCTGGCACTCCAGATCGCGGAAGCAACCGGGTCTGCACAGGTTCGTGCAGAGGCGCAGATCCTTCAGGCGGAAGTGCAGGTGCTTCAGGGTGACTACGCCCGCGCCCAGCAAACATTGAGAACTGTCGATCGTGATACTCTTGATGACCGGCTGAGTCTGGAGTATGCCATAGCTGCCGGGCGCGCGCATATCATGGCGGGGGAAATCGCGGCTGCCATTACGGAGCTGGAACAGGCTCACACTATTGCGGCCTCTCAGCCGGATACGGCGGATAATCCCGATGCACTGGCGGATATTTACGATAACCTTGGCTGGGCATACGCTGCGCAGGGCAATCGCCAATCGGCTCTTCGTTATCTCAAGCGCGCCGACGCCTGCTGGCAAGCGTCCGGCAATCAGGGAAGACGCGCTCTGACTCTCAATAACCTGGGAGTGATAGCGTTGGAAGAGGGACGACTTGCTGAAGCGCGCACAGCATTCGACACCGGACTGGACATCGCCCGACAGATCAGGTTGCGACGCGAAGAAACCGTGTCGCTTTGCAGTCTGGCAGAACTGCATCTGCGCCAGGGCGATTTTGAAGCAGCAATCAATTGCGCTACCGAAGCGCATGCCCTGGCCGCCAATTTCGACATCGCCAGTAGCGCGGAGGCGGCAGCAGTGGTCGCATTCTGGGCTGCGCTCCTCGCCGGAAAAACGGACGTTGCATCTGCGTGGCATGATGTGGTTGCCGCGATCACTGAGCCACTCCAGCCAGAGGTGCGTGGACGCCTGGCACTGGCGCGGGCAATGCTGGCATGGCGCCAACCTGCGCCGGATCGGGAGCATCTTGCCGATCTTCTGGCTGAGGCAACGACATACGAGGCATCACTTAGCGAGGAAGAGCGCGCCTATGCGGCATTGTTGCGCGCCGAACTCGCCTTTTCTCGCACCGGCTGGCATGGCGCCGCTGAAGCCTGGCGCGATTTTGCTGCACGCGCCAGCACGCTCTCCGACCCTATCCTGCACCACTTCGCCTCGATTCATCGCGCCCTTTTTGAAGCCGCTGCGCCTCACACATCACTTGCTGCGCGTGTGACCACAGCCATTCGTCGTCCTGCCTCCCCCCGCTGGCGGATTACCGCGCTTGACGGCTTCGAGTGCCTGGTCGATGGCAGACCGGTCGAACTGTCTCAACTGCACCGCGCTCTCCTGATCCGACTTCTCGATGCCGGCCCGCAGGGCCTGGCAGTCGAGCGTCTGTGGGAAGCAGTATAGGGAGATGTCGATATTTCGATGCCGGCGTTGCACCGGGCGCTGCGACGGTTGCGCCTGCAAACCGGGCTGGCCGCATCGGCGCGCGAGGGGGCTGTCGCCATCCGCAGCGGATGGGACCAGATCGAATACGATGTGCGTGAACTGGAGCGCGCCCTTGAGACCCCAACCCGACCCGACTCCATCCAGCGCGCCATGGCGCTCTATCGTGGTGAATTCCTTCCGGGCGCGCCCATGAGCGCCGGGTTGTGGGTCGAAGCGCGTCGGGCGCATCTCCAGCAACGCTACCTCGATGCGATCGAACAGTATGCCCGGTCCATCGAGCACGAAGCGCCGCAACAGGCGATGTTCCACTACCAGCACGTGCTGCAGATCGATGGCTGCCGTGAGCATACCGCCGCGCAATTAATGCGCCTGGCCGCCCGTTATGGCAATCGCACCCTGGTGACCTCCACATTCGAGCACCTCAAAGGTGCGCTGCGGGCGCTTGGCGCCGCACCAGAACCAGGGACTGCGGCATTGTACCAGCAACTGACTTAGTGCATGGCAAACTGATGACGGTGCAATCGCGCATAGAACCCGCCGCGCATCAGCAGCGTTTCGTGATCGCCGTCTTCGACTATCTTCCCCCGATGCAGAACAAGAATCCGGTCCGCGTTGCGGATGGTTGAGAGGCGATGAGCAATCACCACGCTGGTGCGGGTGCGCAGGATGCGCTCCAGCGCTTGCTGGATCAGGCGTTCGGTGGCGCTATCGATGCTCGACGTCGCTTCATCGAGCACCAGCACGCCCTCTGGACTGAGCGCCAGCGCGCGCGCCAGCGCCAGCAATTGTCGTTGCCCGACCGACAGATTGGCGCCGCCTGGCAACACCTCAAACTCGTAACCGCCGGGAAGCCGTTCGATGAACGATGCCGCATTGGCCAATTCAGCGGCGCGCCGCACATCAACATCGCTGATATCGTCACGAAACAGGCGAATATTGTGGGCAATCGTCCCCGAGAGGCAGATCGGATCCTGGGGCGCCACGGCAACAACCCGCCGGAGCGCGCTGAGGTCCAACCGGCGAATATCGACGCCATCGAGCAGAACCTGCCCCTGTTGCGGATCGTAGAACCGCGCCAGCAACGCAACCAGGCTCGATTTCCCGGCGCCTGTTGCGCCGACAATCGCCACATTCTGACCGGCCGGTATCCTCAGGGAGACATCGCGTAGCACCGGCTCCTCCGGCACATACGAGAAACTCACATGGCGCAACTCGATAGCGCCACGCACCCGCGGCAGAGTCACAGGAACCGGCGGCGCAACGACTGCCGGCGCTGTCTGCAACATGGCATAGATGCGTTCCGCAGCGCCCAACGCGATCTGAACCGTATTGTACTGCTCGCCCAACCGCAGGATCGGCTGAAATGCGCGCTCGGTATACTGCACAAAGGCAACCAGCATGCCAAGCGTCGCCCATCCCGCCAGCACTCCCTGCCCGCCGCCATACAGCACGAGCGCCAGACCAACCGACGACAGGATTTCCTGTGACGCCAGGAACAGCGCACTCTGACGACGCAATCCAAGCAACGCTTGGCGATACGCCATGTTGTAACCGTCGAACTCTGCTGCGCTTGCCCGTTGCGCGCCAAACAACTGGATCACGGTCATTCCGGCAATACGTTCGCTCAAGAAGGCGCTAGCACGCGCCAACGCCGTGCGCTCACCCGTGGAGGAACGCCGAATGCGCTGCCGGAAGAACCGCGTCACCAGCGCCAATACCGGCAGCACCGCCAGCGACAGAAGCGCAAGACGCCAGTTCACAACGAGCATAACCCCGACGATCACCAGCAAAGTCACGCTTTCAACCAGGATGGTCACCACGCTGCTCGACAGGAGCGCATTGATGGTATCGACATCACTGGTCAGGCGCGTCACCAGATCGCCCGTCGGCATACGCCCGAAGAACCCCTGATCCTGGCGGGTGATATGCTCGAACAGTCGCATGCGCAGATCAGCCAGTGCGCGCTGACCAGCGATCTGCAGCAACAGCGTGTAGACATACTGCAACGCAAACATGGCAAGCGCCACAGCGCCGTAGAGCGCCACAATGATCCACAGACCATCGGCATCGCCACGCGCGATCGGTCCATCGATTGCCTGCTGCATCAGCGCCGGCGGCACCGCATTCAACGCCGCAGTCGCCAGCAGAATGATGAGTGCCAGCGCCAGGATTCGCCAGCGGGGCGCCATTGTACTGACGAGCAATGCAACCAGCGCGGCATCCTGTCCGCGCACCGGCGCCGACCGCGTTGCGGAAGAATCATCGGTCATTCGTGCGACTCCTCAGCCTCTTCAGCCTGACGCAATTCACGACGATACATGGCCGCATACCGTCCATTGAGCGCCAGCAACGATTGATGATCGCCCTGTTCAACAATGCGTCCATCGTGAAGAACGATGATCTGATCGGCGTCGTGCACGGCTGCCATGCGCTGACTGACGATCAAGACGGTGCGACCTTCACGCGCTGCGGCGAGTTCCCGCATGATCTCGGCAGCCGTTTGGGTATCGACGCTCGACAGCGTATCGTCAAGCAGCAGGATCGCCGGGTCGCGCACCAGCGCGCGTGCAATGGCGGTACGCTGCTTCTGCCCGCCGGAAAGCGTTGCGCCGCGTTCCCCGACAATCGTCGCCAGGCCCTGCGGCAACTGCGCCAGATCGTTCGTCAGACGGGCGGCGGAAGCGGCGCGATGTACCAGTTCATCGGGCGCACGAGTAAGTCCGAGGGTGATATTATCGCGCACCGACATGCTGAAGAGCAACGGCTCCTGTGGCACATACGCCACATAGCGTCGCAGCGTGTCCAGTCGTATGCTGCGGATATCGACTCCCCCGACAGTGATACGCCCTTCATCGGGGTCGCGCACCCGCCCGACGAGGCTCAGCAGCGTGCTCTTCCCGGCGCCGGTCGCACCGACGACGCCTAGCGTCGCACCGGCCGGGACCCGCAGATTGATGCCACGCACGATCCAGGGACCATCACCCGACGCGCGCACACCCACGCTCTCGAAACAGATATCACCGGAAGACATCTGCGTGATGGCATCAGGCGCATCCGCAATGCGCGGACGACGGCGCAGCACTTCGCCGATTCGTCCGGCAGCCGCACTCCCCTGTTGCAAACGCTCATATGCCTGGCTGAGTTGTTGCGCTGCCGCACTGAGCAACCCCAGATAGACGATAAACTGAACATACTGACCAACGGAAATCGTTCCATTGATCACCAGGGCGCCGCCAACGCCAAGCACGAGCGCAGCCGCCAGACGCACCACCAGACCGGGCAACGGCGCGATCGCGGCTGAACGCAGTGCAAAATCGAGATTGCTGCGCACATAGTCATCATTCCTGCGTTGAAACGCCGCTGCCATCGGGCGTTCCTGCGCATATGCCGCCAGCATACGCATGGCGCTCAGATGCTCCTGAGCAAACGCCGAGAGGTGCGCCATACGCTGCTGCACTTTGTCGAAGGCGCGCTCCAGCACGCGGCCCAGCACAACCTGCGCCCCAAGACTGGCAAAGAGCAACACAACGACCAGAATCGCCAGCAGCGGGCTGGTCAGCGCCATCAGCCCCGTTCCGATCGTCAGCAGAAACAGCGCGTGCATGGACATCTGAAAGCCTGCGCTGTAGAAGCGCCAGATGTAAATGAAATCGTTCGAGGCGCGCGAGAGTAATTCACCAACGCCGTAGCTTTGAATCGCCGCCTGATCGAACAGCAACACCCGATCGAACAGGTCCTGGCTCATGCGATAACTGACCCCCACCGCAATCTGACCGGTCAGCATACGGAGCAGATACCTGAACACGGCGAGCGTGGCTGCCAATGTGACAAGCCCGACGGCGTACCACATCAGCTGATCGGCGCGAATGCCGGCCAGTACGTCGTCAATCGCGCGCCCAAGCAACGCGGGGCTGAATGCACTGGCAGCCGCACTGATCAGGGCATAGATCGTTCCAACAATCAGATGCCTCCGATAGGGCGCCATGTAGGGGAGAAGAAAGCGGATTCCGGAGTGTTTCATCGATACAGATCCTGAATGCTACGACACGCCTGTATACTTTTGGAGAGGGACGCTAGTTTACACGATATTAACTCGTTGAGTCAATGAACAGTCAATGACGAGTCAACCGTGTATCCTATGATTATGCCAGTTCCAGCAAGCACTCCAGCACTGTCCGGTATGAGCATCTATCTGTGAGGAGGCAATCTGCCATGCGGTCGAAGATCCTGCGAGCACTTGCAGCGGCGCTTCTGGTTGGCACAATCGCAGCAGCAGCAATGGCGCCCCTTGCGCCACCCCCCATCCGTGGACCGTCGACGACCATTGTGAACCGGTAAAATATGAACCTGTTCGTCGTCTATCTTGTCTGCGCGCTCGTCGGAGCGGTCATTGCGCTGTGGCGAGCGCCGGCATGGCCACGTTACAACCTGTTACTGGCAATTGCCGCCACACCACAGGTCGGACACGTACTCGGCATACACATTCGTGGAATGTTTGCCGTATCGGTGATGGCAATGCTCCTATGGTGTTGCTGCAATTATCGCATCGCTGGCGTCCCGCTCGTCGCTGGCGGTGCGGCGCTTAACATGCTGGCAATGGCCTGGCATGGCGGCGCTATGCCGGTGCGAGCGGACATCCTGGCAGGTCTGGGGTATCATTTTGAAACCGGCATGCTGCTGGAAGGTTCGAAGGATATTGTCGTTCACGGTTCGCCGCTCTGGCTTCTCTCTGACTGGTTGCCGGTCACAACCGATCTCTTCACCCTCATTGTCAGTCCTGGCGATCTGCTGATCGTCGGCGGCGTGCTGGTATGGCTGTTGTTCAGTCGCACGCCTGAGTCGGAAAGGAAACATCTCATGCTCGCGTTCAGTACGCCTGCGGCATCGACCGAGAAGCGTCCTCGCCTGGTTCAGGGGCAAAGCGCACGACCGGCGTTGACTCGCCTGGCGCTCCTTGCTGCCGCTGACCCCGCGCTGGCGGAACGGCTGCTCCGCGATCCGTTCGATGCAGCCGACGCCCATCCTCATTACTACGTGACACTCGATGCTCATGATCGCGCCACGCTGGCCGCCATCCGCGCGCGCGCGCGGACCGTTGGCGAATTCCTGGGCGAGCTTGCCGCTGAGGTTGACGGAACATAGCATCGTTATGTCCCGAACATCGAATACTCACGCACACGTCAGATCTGGCGGAAAAGCGTCGGCAATCGGTGCAGCCATCAACGTCCGCTGCATCATTATAGAAGACGAGTCGCCATGAATAGCGGATTCGAATCTCAATCCCCTGCGTCGTTGCTTGCTGACATGCTGACCAGGCTACGTCGAATTGTCGATGCACCCGACACCGAAGGGCTTGTAGAAGCCATCCACAACGCAGTTATTCATGTGTTCCCCGATACACGTGTTGACCTCTTCGTCTTCGGCGAGTCGACAGAGCGCCTGCTGATCACGCGCGACACACAGGATCCGCCATCGCCGCCGCCGACGCAGTGTCTGTCGCCGTTCATCGCCTGGTTGAATCAGCACGGCTACCATACTGATATTGTGCCGTTGATGTGCGCTGATCAAGCGCAAGGACAATTGCTCGTATCACAGCGATCTACTGAAATCGATCCGCATCTCCGCGCTATTGTCCATCAGATCGCGCCGATTGCAGGACTCTGGCTGAGCGCGCACCGACAGCGGATCGCCCTCGAAGAACGTGACGAACGACTGCGTCTGACCCAGGAGCGATTGCGGCAGATCGAAGAAATGTGGTTGCGGGCGACCCTGGCGGCTGGCGCCGCACACGACATCGGCAATCTCTTTGCATCAGTGCTGGGGCACGCTCAGCTGCTGCAGCAAACGGCGCCGTCCCATCTCCAGGACGATCTCAAGACCATCGAACAGGCTGCCAGAGATGGACATTATCTCTTACGGCGTCTGCTCACCATTCGCAGCACGACATCGTCGTCGGAAGCAACAATGTCGCCTGTGCTGCTCACGGCGCTGGTCCACGATGCACTGCGCCTAACCCAGCCCTTTTGGGGAAACCGTCGTTCGGTCACGGTCAACATGGCGCTGGCGCCCGTCCCACCGGTGCGCGGTCATCCGGCGGACCTGCGTGAAGTGCTGGTTAATCTCATTCTCAACGGCGTATCAGCCATGCCGGAAGGCGGCACGCTCACGGTGCGCACCTACAGCACCGGCGAACGCGCGATTGTCGAGATCAGTGACACCGGCGTGGGCATTGCACCGGCGCATCAGAGCACTATCTTTCAGCCGTTTGTCACGACACGCAACGCGGGAAGCGGTCTGGGATTGAGCGTCAGCCGGACTATTGTGGAAAGTTACGGCGGCGCTATTAGCGTCTCGAGCATGCCCGGGCGCGGCGCCACCTTTAGCATCAGCCTGCCCCTGGCACGCGCCGTCGATATGGCGTCTGAACCGACTGCGCTGCATTATGCAGCATCGTAGCGCAGTGCTAGCGATGGCGGAAGATGAGCATTCCTCCGGCGACGATCATCAGCAGTGGAAAGACGATATCGGTATCGATGCCGAACTGCTCAGCCAGAAAGATCAGTCCAAGCCCAATCAGTATAATCCCTGACCAATTCAGGCGCCGCCGCGTCGCCGATTTCGCGGCGCTCAGCGGCAACGCCTCCGGGTCCATGCGCAGATTGATCGTCTGCCCCGTGTTAGGCGGCTCGGAAGATGTATCGGCACATGGCGCCTCGGCATAGCCGGATTGCCGGGCATACTGGGCGTGATATGCCCGACGACTGAACACAGCGTCCTGCGCTTCCAACTGTTGCCCCGCATCAGGCGGCGCTTTCGGCATAATGATCCACAGGATTGGATACAGCAGAAAACCGATGCCGCTAGTCAGCGTGACCAGCACAAAAATCAGGCGAACGATCACCGGATCGATCTGAAAATATTCTCCAAGGCCACCGCACACCCCGGCGATGACCGCATCACGACGACTGCGCACCAGACGAGACTTCATTGCATTCCCAGGCTTTCAGGGTCGCTGCGCGACCAGTACGTTCGATTCCTGGAAATGAGACGCAAAAAATTAATAGATTGTTGCAGCAATGTCGCCTAGAAGGTAATGCGACGTCGGCGCAGTGCGATACTCTGGAGTAATCCAACCGCCGCCAGCGTCGTCATTGTAAAGCTGCCGCCGTAGGAGATAAATGGCAGAGGGATGCCGGTAATTGGCATAATGCTCATATTCATGCCGACATTGACAAGGACATGACACAACAGCATGGCTGCAATGCCCACCGCAATCAGACGCCCGAAAGAATCGCGCGCCACGCGGGCGATCGCCAGCGCCTGCCAAATCGTCATACCCAGGAAGACGAGCAGGAGCGTCGCTCCAATAAACCCCAGTTCTTCACCGGTAATGGCAAAGATGAAGTCCGAATATTGCACCGGCAAATAGTTGCCCTGGCTCAGCAAGCCATGCGTCCATCCGCGCCCGGTCAGACTGCCAGACCCAATCGCCGTCAGGGACTGGATGATGTTCCATGCGCCCTGTTTCAGTTCCGGGTCGTATTTCAGCGGATCGATAAAGATCAACAGACGATCGCGCTGATAGGAACGGAGTATGTGCGTCCAACCGTAGATCGCAGCGGGGATGGCGGCGATCAACAACACAGCGAATTGCCGCCATTGGACGCCAGCCGCCAGCGCCATTGCCAGCCAGACGGCGCCAAAGACCAGCGCGGTGCCAAAATCGGGTTGCAGAAAGACCAGCGTCGTAGGAATGCCCACCAGGATCAGGCTGGTGATGACAACGCGCCATGCATATGGTTCGCGTTCGTTACGCGACCAGTACGCAGCCAGCGCAAGGATGACCAGCAGTTTCGCCGGTTCCGAGGGCTGAAAGGTCCGAACACCGAGGTCGATCCAGCTTTGCGCACCGGAACTGACCTGACCGATCACCAGCACCAGTCCCAACAGCGCCACGGCGCCAAGATAGAACGGCACGATCCAGGCTTCGAAGACGTGGTAGTCGAGCGCGGTAAGGAACGCCATAGCGGCGCATCCCACCAGCAGATTGACCAGGTGCCGCGAAAAGTATCCCTGCGTCAGCGGATCGCGCAGGGTGGCGCTGTACACCATGGCCGCACCGAAGCCCAACAGGATAACGACACACAGTAGCAGCGGGAAATTGTAATCGCGCCAGGTTTTGACCATATGCCTCTTCGGGATACCACAACGCCAACATTATACCAGTGATGAATGACGTGCCGGCATGTTCTTATCGCGTCACGAGAGGAATCCAGATGTACGGTCGGCCACGAACGACGCTGAGAGTCGCGGTATTGTTCGCCGGCGCCGGGTCGCGCTGCGTCGATGAAACCATTGCCGTCGCCGTACTCACGCCGCCAGGCGATGAGACCCGCAACGCAATGGTGACTGCTGGAGCGACGCCGCCGGCTGAGAGCGCGCCACGACCACAGGTAACAGCGCTGGCAATCACACACTCCCATCCCATCCCGCCGGTTTGCAGATTCGTCGCACCGGACGGCGGCGTGAATTGAACTTGGACGCTTCCCGCTGCACCCGGACCGGCATTCAGCACGACAATCGAATAGGTCAGCACACCGCCGGGTTCGACCGGATTCGGTTGTGCGGTCAGGATGACCGAGAGATCGGCATCCCCCAGAACAGGCGCCTCATACGCCCCCATATCACAGATTGCGAGTCCGTTGCCATCCCCATCGATCGGGCGCGCCACACCACGTTGATCGGTTGCGGCGCATGAGCTGCCGACCGCCGGATCACCTGCGTCGATAGCCGGACTGCCGCTCAACAGCGCGACCGTTGGCGTTGATCCGCCGTTGTCGAGCAATACGCCAGGCCGCGCGCTGACGCCAATGATATTGCCGCTCAGGTTGCCGACAATCGTGCAGCCGGCGTCGCGATGGATCAGATTATGCCCCTGGGATTCGAGGATATTGAAGCAATCTGGATTGACCCGCTCCGGCGTAGGGCTGAGGTCGGCATTGTCGGAAATAATGGTATTGCGCATTCGCAATTGATTGATAACCTGCGCATCAACGCGCACCGAGACGCCGCCGCCTTCACCGATGTCATTGCGATCATCGTCGGCAGTATTGCGCACGATGGTGACATTATTCAGCGTCGCCGAGCTTTTGGGCGGATTGATCAGCGCCTGATCGAGCGACACGCTTATGCCGCCGCCGCTATTGCCTGCGCTGTTACCGATTATCGTCACATTGGTCAGCGATGCAGCGCCGCCGTTAAACACGCTCAGCGCCCCGCCAAGGCTGGCCGCCCGATTGCCGGTGAACGTCACCCGCTCAATCGTGGCGCTGGCGCTGGCCTGGTTCACCCCATCGCCAAGGACCTCGATAGCGCCGCCGCGCCCCGCGCGCCCGTCGCGCACCACGCTATCGCGCAGGGTCAGGCTCGTGCCCGGCACGACAAGAATCACGCCGCCGCTGCCGGGAACGTCGCCATTTCCGCGCAGGGTCACTCCCGTGATCGTGACTGTCGCCGTCGCCAGCAGATGAAACACACGATCGCCCCCCGCAGCGATGATGGTCGTCGTAGCGGCGCCGGCGCCGATCAGCGTCAGGTCATCGCGAATGTCGAGGTCGCCATCGGCGTTGTCATCTTCCAGGGTGGTGGTGAGCGTCAGCGCATAGGTCCCGGCGGGCAGAATGATCGTATCGGCGCCAGGATTGGCATTGGCCGCGCTGATCGCTTCACGCAACGAACAATCGGCGCCGCACACGCCATCGGCGGTATCGGCCGTCTTGGTGACCGTGAATGTTTGCGGCGCCGCTATTGCCTGCTCAACCGCGAACGATGCTGCGATCATCAGCAGGATCAGTAAGGACGAAAGGTTGCGCATATGTGTCAGCGAGCGCATGATGCACCTCTTCAATCAACGGCTTTATCGGATTGTACTACGAATGCGATGGCGGTTCCATAGTACAACGGTTGTCTGTATACACCACGTTTACGTTTGACACGCCCCCTGCAGCGTGCTATACTATGCATCGCTGTGGGGGTGTAGCTCAGCTGGGAGAGCGCGACAATCGCACTGTCGAGGTCAGGGGTTCGAGCCCCCTCACCTCCACCAGAGCACGGGGCAGTAGCTCAGTTGGGAGAGCGCAACGCTGGCAGTGTTGAGGTCAGGGGTTCGATCCCCCTCTGCTCCACCAGATTGAACGACAGGCGCGATGCGCCTGTCGTCTTTGTTTCTAGCAACCGTCATCCGGCAAAAACGCACCAGCAGGAGCGACCATAATGCGCACAGACGTCATTTTTTTCACGGCGCCCGATCAGGTACAGTGCGGCACGGTCGAGATTCCCGAACCCGCACAGGGCGAACTGCTGGTGGAAGCCATCTACACCTGCATCAGTCCTGGCACCGAACTGCGCACGCTTGCTGGTCTGCAGGCAGGAATTCCTGGATGGCCAATGATACCTGGATACTCAATGGTCGGTCGGGTGGTGCGCGCCGGTCCGGCAACACCGCACACCCCCGGCGAGATCGTCTTCTGCAAGGGAACACGGCGCGCCGATGCGCATCTGGTGTGGGGAGCGCATATAAGCAATGCCGTACTTCCCGCCGAACAGGCAATACCTGTACCGATCGGCGTCGATCTACTGGAAGCCGTGACTGCAAAACTGGCAGCCATTGCGTATCGTGGCCTGACCATTGCTCACCCATTACCACACGAAACTGTCGCTGTCCTCGGGTTGGGAGTCATCGGCCAACTGGCAGCCAGACTGCACACACTCAGTGGTGCGCGCGTTCTGGCAGTCGACCGCTCGCTGCAACGTGTCGAGCTGGCGCAGCGCTACGGCATCGAAGCGTTCGTCGCCAAAGACGATCTTGCAACAGCCTTCCGCGAACGATTTCCTGCTGGCGTCGATGTGATTGTCGATGCAACCGGTGCGCCATCGGTGATTGCGGAGGCAATCGAACTGGCGAAAGATGTCCCATGGGACCATGCGCCTGGAAGCAATACGCGCTACCTGGTGCAGGGGAGTTATGCCGACCCCCTCTGTTTCCCTTATCAAGCGGCATTCCGCAAAGAACTGGCAATTCTCATGACCCGCGACGAAGGACCGCGCGACCTGCGCACGGCGCTCGATCTGATGCAACGGCGCCGCTTGAAGACTCGTGATCTGATCAGCGCTGTGGTTTCACCCGAACGCGCTCCAGAGATCTACCAGGCGTTGCGAGAGCAGTGCGAACTGGTGACGGCAGTATTCGAGTGGGGAACATAGGCATCGTGCAGATTATGACGGCTCGTTCATCAGGCGCTCATAGCAGGCCGGGCAAATCGTATGGCTGAATGACACATCGGCGTGCGTTTCGAGATAGGTTGTCACGCTCACCCAGTTGCCCTGCTCGTCGCGAATGTTGGTGCTGCACCACGCACAGATCGGAATAATCCCGCTCAGGGTTTTGATCGTGGCAAGCGCCTCTTCCAGGGCAGCGTGCTTTCGTTCGAGAGCGCGGTAGAGTTTTCGTAGAGTCAGGTGGGTATTGATGCGCGCCAGCACCACCTCGACGTTAATTGGCTTCGTAATATAATCAACAGCGCCGGCGCGCAGCCCGGTCACCTCATCGATTGGATCGGTCAGCGCCGTCATCAGAATGACCGGAATATCTTTTGTGCGAGGATCGGCTTTCAAGCGGCGACAGGTTTCGAATCCATCCATTCCAGGCATCATCACATCGAGAACGATCAGATCGGGATGCACATCGACAGCCGTTTGCAAAGCGACTTCACCGCGCTCATTCAGCAGCACCTTAAAGCCGGCGTGCTTCAACCCCGCGAAGAGCACCGCAAGATTGGCAGGCGTATCATCAACAACAAGAACAGTATCCGGCGATTGATTCATTTTTCTGCTCTAGATTTTTGCAGGAATGCCTGTAACTGACCGATCTGGAAATGTTCCAGAAAGGAATGCACCTGTGCAGCAAACGAAGCCGCCTGCGGCATTTCCTGCACCAATGCATCGATCGTGTGCTGAATAGCGTCGATATCGCCAATACGCGCCAGTTCACACAGCGAGTCAAGTATCGCGCGCGACGGCAGCATCGATACTGCCGGAGACGGCTGATCGACGGACAGTTCGGCGTAGCGCCATTCAACCTGCGGCAGCAGGCGTTGCAGCGTCTCAATCAGCATGGCGCGGTTGATCGGCTTGGGAATGAACGCCTGTGCACCAGCATTCAGACTCTGCGCACGATCATCAGGGTACGCACTGGCGGAACTCACAATCAGCACAATGTGATGATACGCAACGCATTGGCGAATGCGCCGAATCATATCCAGTCCATTCAGATGCGGCATCACCAGATCCAGGATGACGACATCGGGATGAAACGTTGCCATCTGACGCAGTCCCTCGTTACTGTCCTGCACCTCTGCCGTGATGAACCCCAGCGGTTGCAGCATGCCGCGCACAATGGCACGGTTGTCTTCATCGTCATCAACGATCAACACTTTCGGCGCGAGACCTGCAATGCCGACGACCTGGCGCTCGACCGGCACGGTGACCGAAGTTGGATGCTGTGCTACCGGCAGCGGGATCTCGAACCAGAAGCGACTTCCCACATCTGGCGTACTGTGCACCTGCAACACGCCACCCATCAACGCAATCAGTTCGCGTGAGATCGTCAACCCGAGACCGGTTCCTTTCTCACCGGTCTGAGCGCCCAATTGCTCGAACGGGCGAAAAATCACTGCGAGATGCTCAGGCGCAATCCCGATGCCGCTGTCGATCACCTGAAATCGGACATCATCCCCTTGATCGGGCGACCTATCGACCTTGAGGATGACCACACCCTTGCGCGTGAACTTGATCGCATTGCTCAACAGATTGACCAGCACCTGCGACAGCAGTCGCTCATCACCAATGACTGCCTGTGGCAGGCGCCCAAAATCCCGCGCGAACGCCAGATTTCTGGCAGCCGCCCGCTCCTGCATCATGTCGCAGACCGTTCCGAGCATGGCAGAAAGGTCGAACGGCGCCGGTTGCATTTTCATTTTCCCGACTTCGATCTTTGCCAGATCGAGCAAATCATCAATGAGATGCAGCAGATGCTCACCACTCGACCGGATCACGCGCAGGCTTTTCTGCGCATGATCGGGAAATGCAGGATCGTGTTGCAGAATCTGAGCGTAGCCAAGGATGCTATTGAGCGGCGTGCGCAACTCGTGACTGATATTGGAAAGAAAGGCGCTCTTGGCGCGATTGGCTGCTTCCGCAGCACGACGCGCTTCTTCCGCCGACTCTTTGGCAGCGCGCAGAGAATCCTCAATCGTGCGCTGCTCGGTAATATCGAACATCAACCCCAAAATCGCCGTTACCGCACCATCCATCCGGACAGGCGCAATAATCTGTTTGAACAAACGCGCCTGCCCCTGAACCAGCAGGGTATGCTCGAAGGACACCGTTCTTCCCTCCCAGGCCCATGCCTCATACGACGCCCATTCCGCCTGCGCGGTATCGAGGTCGGCATCGTGCTCCTTCCGGGCATCGCCGCCGATCAGCGCTCGCATGACAGAGTTTTGCATGATGTAGCGGCCCGCAGTATCCTTCGCCCATAGCGCAACCGGCACATGTTCGACCAGCGTGTGCAGACGCGCCTCGCTCTCGCGCCGCGCATACTCCGACTGGCGATAGTCGCGCCAGAGAAAGACCGATTGCAGGGCGCTGCTGATCTCCTGCGCCAGCATTTGATACACCCGCCCCTCGCGCGGTCCAACCTGCACCGCGATAAACCCGAAGTCGCGCAACCCAAAAAAGAGCGGACTGACGATCAGCACGTATGGCTGGCGATGATCAAGCAGTTCATCCGGCATAATCTGGCAACTGGGGAACAGCATGCCATCCGCAGGCAACGGCAACCGCTGTCCTTCCCGCAGCGCCAGCGCCAACCGTCCCTGCGTTGGCACTTCCTTGGCGGTTGTCGGCGGGAGATCGTCGAACAGAACCAGATAACAATCGCGGATGCGCATTTCAGGCAGGCGTCGTGCGATCACGTCGAGCAGATGATCGACATCTTGCGTGCTGAGCATAGACTGACTGATTTCGAGCAGTGTGTGGGTCTGCTCAATCGTTCTGGTGCGCAACTCGATCCTGGCGCGCTCTCGTTCCTGTATCAGCGCCAGACGAACCCGTTGCAAGAACACGAGACTGGCCTGCGGCAGTCGTTCAGAATGATCGAGCGCCGAAATGACCAGATACAGCAACTCTGAGACCAGATCGTGCCATTGCGCTATCTCCTGGCGGGTACGCTGGCGCACCAGTTCTTGCTCGAACTCGCTCCAGAATCGATCCCGTCCCAGATTGCTTCTATCTGGCGCACCAGATGACAACCCTGCAATCAATCCATCGAACCAGGATCGTTTTGTGGCGGTCGCCTTCGTTTCACGGAGGCGCGCGATCTCTGCAACCAGAAGGTCAACGGAAGGCTCAGCCAAAGCGGGTTGGGAACCGGTCGCAGCATCGCCAGCGCCGGTTGAGCATTCGAGCGACCAGCAGCCGCAAGAGCGACGAACGATCAGCCGGGCAGGAACGTCAATCCGATCAGGGATGCGCTTTCCGTTGATCAGATCAAGGAGTGCGTCGAGGGCAATAGCGCCGGCTTCGTAGAATGGTTTCGCCATCACCGTGATCGGCAACCCCGACGTCTGCGCATCCAGATGATCATTAAACCCGACAACCGCCACCTCGTCCGGGACACGCACGCCATACTCCTGGAGCGTTTGCAGTGCGCCGATGGCATAATCAATCTCTGAGCCGATGACGGCGTCAAAATCCACACCGGGACGCATGCGCCGGGCGTCGATCAGGGTGTGCATCGCCTCGCTGCCGACGATTTTCCCCCATTGTGAGTCCTGATACACCAGCGCGGCACTGAAGGGGATACCGTACCGTTGAAGCGTCTCCTGATACGCCAGAAAGCGTTCCTCACTCTCCAGATGGCGCAAAGGACCGCGAATGAACACAATGCGGCAGCGACGATGATATTCGATCATGTGCGCAAGCAGCGTGCTCATACCCTGGCGCGTATCGGTCCAAACCGATGGTATGCCCTGGATAGAACCTTCGTAATTCACTATCGGCAACCGCCGGTAGGGTGCGATAAACTCCTCCATTTCAGTTTCATCGAGATTCACGCCAAACCCTGCCCGACTACCGCCCCATGTGATGAGTCCATCGAGGCGCGGACTGTTCGCCAGAGAGAAAAAGGACAACGCCGGCAACTTTTGCTGATACGGAACCCTGAGCAGCGGCTGTTTACGGGTTGGCAGCGTTCCACCCATGAAGCAGAGGAGATTCACGCCGCGTTTGCGTGCGGCATCAACGACGCCCAACCAGAACGGTTGATGAACAATCGAGATAAGCAGACCAATGGTGAGCGGTGTAGCGTCGAGATTTCGGTTGGGCATAGACGAGTGCTACTGTGAATGATAATTGGCGAGCAACCCCTCAAGCTGCACTGGCGGCAGTGCGCGGCCAAAGAGCCATCCCTGAGCATACTCACAGCGTAAGGCGCGCAACTCACTCGACTGATCGGCAGTTTCGACGCCCTCAGCGACCACAGTGAGGCCAAGTGAATGCGCCAGCGTAATGATGGCTTTGACAATCTCATAATGTTCGCGCGCCATACCGAGACGACTGATAAATACCCGGTCGATCTTTAATGTATCCACAGGGAACTGACTGAGATAACTGAGTGACGAATAGCCGGTGCCGAAATCATCGATGCACACGCCGACGCCCAGTGATCGCAGTTCTGCAAGTTGCGCCGCCGCAGATTCACGATGGGTAATGAACGTATTCTCGGTGATCTCCAATTCGAGCGCGCGCGACGGTATATCGTTCATTGCAAGCGCCCCCGCGACCTGCGTTACCAGATCGGGTTGCGCCAGTTGATGCGCCGACAGGTTGACATTCACCCACATATCGGCACGATGAGGATAGCGGGTATGCCACACCCGCAATTGACGACAGGCTTCCCGCAAGACCCACTGACCGACGGCGCCGATCAATCCGACCTCCTCCGCCAGCGGAATGAACTGTTCAGGAGAGATCAGACCATACTGGGGATGCAGCCAGCGCACCAGCGCTTCGAGAGCAACGATGCTCCCGCTGGCGAGCGCCACGATCGGCTGATAGTAGATAGAGAGATCGCCATGCTCAATCGCGCTGCGCAGATCGTTTTCGAGCTGAAAATGACTGAGCGCTTTCCGGCGCATATCCGGATTGAACACCACGTGGCGCGCACGCCGCCCCATCTTCGCCTGATACATGGCTGTATCGGCATCGCGCGCAATCTCCTCGGGATGCATATACTCCTGATTGCTCAACACCAGACCGATGCTCGCCGTTGTGTACACTGTGCGATCGCCAATCGGCAACGGCCCCTGCAACGCCTGCTGGATGCGTTCCACAACCCATTCAGCATCTTCTGGAGCATCCAGATGATCAAGCATCACGGCAAACTCATCGCCCCCCAATCGCGCGACCGTATCACCGGGGCGCAGGAGGCTCTCCAGTCGTCGCGCAACGGCGATCAGCAATTGATCGCCGACGGCGTGCCCCAGGCTGTCGTTGATCGTTTTGAACCGATCCAGATCGAGAAACAACACCGCAAACAGATGTTTTTCGCGCTGCGAACGTTTGAGCGCCAGGCTCAGGCGATCCATAAAGAGCGTCCGATTGGGCAACCCGGTCAGCGCATCGTGCAACGCGCCATACGCAAGCTGCTCTTCCGCCTGCTTCCGGGCAGTGATATCCGTCTGTGATCCGACCATCCGCGTTGCTCGACCGCTCTCATCCCATACCGCGATCCCACGACAGAGCATCCAGCGATACTTTCCATCACGATGGAGCATGCGATATTCAAGTTCGAACGATGTGATCAGGCGACGGGTATGCGCCAGAAGACGCAGTTCAACCCGTTCGCGGTCATCGGGATGGATGCGATTGAACCATTCATCGGGAGACGTGCCGATCTCATCCTCGCTGTAGCCCAGCATTATCTTCCAACGCGGCGCAAAATAGATGTGACCACTGAGGAGATCCCAGTCCCACAAACCATCGTTTGCGCCCTGCGCTGCCAGTGCATACCGTTCCTCACTGGCGCGCAACGCCGCCTCAGCACGCTTGGCGTCAGTCACATCCCGCACAATCGCCACGCTCCCGCTCAAACCGCCGGTATCGCGGAGCGGACGTGCCGTGATGCTCACCCACTGCTCTGGATGGTTGTCGGTAGCGGGCAACCGCACTTCCGCCGCATCGACCGCTTCACCGCGAAGCGCGCGTGCAAACGGCAGATCGCACGGGGTCCACCAGGAACGACCATCGGGCGACTGCGCCACAGGAGCATCGGGGGCATCCGGAAGCAGGCTGACTAGACGATCGCCAAGCATCTGGATAGCCGCAGGATTATGATGGATCAGCCGTCCTTCCGTATCGGTCACAACAACCGCATCGCCCATGCTATTGAGAATCGCCAGCAGAAGGTTTGTCTGCCGTTGAAGGGCCGCTTCGGAGCGTTTCAGCGCCTCGGCGCGCTGCTCTGCCAGCATGGTGCGTTCGGCGACGCGCTGTTCGAGCATGAGGTTGAGGGTGCGCAACTCCTCTTCTGCACGCAATCGCTCGCGCTGTTCCGCTTCGAGACGATTGAGCATTGCCTGCAACGTTTGATCCACAGCGTCGGGGCTGCCGGGGTTTTGCATCGCCTGCTGCACCGCCGGATCATGCGCCGTTGCCGGGTGATCCGCTGCTGTGCTCAAGAGATGCAGACGCATGCGCAGATACGCCTGTTCAGCGTCGCGCAACCGCTTCTGCTCTAAGCAGGCGTTGACGCGCGCGTGCAAAATGGTTGCATTGAACGGCTTGCCCAGATAATCGGCGGCGCCGAGTTCGATACAGTGCGCTACCAGATCGAGGTCCTGATCGCCGGAGATGACGATGACCGGAATATGGCGCAGCGCAGGATCGGATTTGAGCGTTGCCAGAACACGGTCCCCACGCATGCCGGGCATGAGAATATCGATCAAGATCAGATCGAACGTCTGCTGCCGCACGGCCTCGAGCGCCTGAATGCCGTCGGACAGGGCGACGACGATATGTCCGGCGAGTTCGAGCTGCCGCGCCAGCGCACTGCGAATATAGTCGTGATCATCGACAACCAGAATATGACCGGAGAAAGACATAGATTCCTGACAGGGCTTCTCCATTCCGGCACAACCATCATACTATACTGCTGTTTATGCGCCGGTGCAAGCGCAGATGACGCCTGGAGCGCGATCCGAACCCGCCCGGCGCAGGCTAGAGCAGGGAGGCGCCGCGCAGAAGTAGGGCGGGCTTCCGCCCGCCGGCGCAGGCTGGAGCAGGGAGGCGCCGCGCAGGAGGAGGGCGGGCTTCCGCCCGCCGGCGCAGGCTTGACGCACGCCTGCACCGGCGACATCTTATAGTGCGATCAACCAGATATTGCACCATAATTGCCCGTGTCGACCGTCTTGCGGCTGACGTCGGCTTCGACAGGCTCAGCCAACGTCAGCCGCTCCGCGTCCTTGATCATCCGGGTTTTGCGTGGTCGATTGTGCGCCGTCTTCCCCAGATAAACGAATCGCATATATTTGAAACTTAGGGTATAATCCAAAGCATCAACACCATCGCATCAGTTCTCATACATTCATTTTCCCGCGAATCTGGCGCGCTCGAGCGATCAATATCGCTTATTGACGTCCTGCACGATAGAACTGTGAGCGCTTACTGATTTGTGTGGCAAACGTCTGGCGAAGGGGGCGCCATTATGTTCGACGGCTTCAGAAAGTTCATTATGCGCGGCAATGTGGTCGATCTGGCAGTCGGTGTCGTGATCGGCACTGCGTTTGGCGCCGTTGTCGACTCGCTGGTCAAAGACGTGTTGATGGCGATTATCGCTACACTGGTAGGACAACCAGACTTTTCGAATGTTCTGGTATTTGGAGCAGTACGGCTTGGCGCCTTTCTCACCGCCGTTATCAACTTCCTGCTGATCGCCGCCGCCATTTACTTTTTTGTGATTGTACCCATGAATAGACTGAACAGTCTGATCAAGAAACCTGAACCGCCGCCTGCGCCGCCGGAACCATCAGCAGAAGAGAAACTGCTGAGCGAAATTCGCGATTTGCTGCGACAAAACATAACCCGTGCTTAACAACCGCTTTACGAAGTTCCTGTAAGGTTAAGAGCGCGTCTGAAAAGTCAATTGGGTGAGCGAAGGCGGCGCCTTCGCCTACTCACATCAGGAGGCGAGTTTTCAGACACGCTCGAAAAGCCAGAAATTGCCAATCGAGCATTCAACAGCGAACGTTCAATATTGATGACACGAGGTGCGCAGTGCTTGACACCCTGAGTGTCGTGATTCCGACACGCAACGAAGCAGCATTGATCGGCAGATTTCTCGCCGCCCTTCCCGAATGGGTGGAACTGGTCGTCGTCGATGCCAGCGACGACGAGACCCCCGCCATCATCGAGCGCACACGACCGTACAATACCCGGCTTATCCGCTCGCCCGCCAGCATTGCGGAAGCGCGTGAGATTGGCGCTGCCGTTGCACGTGGCGAGTGGTTGATCTTTAGCGATGCCGATGTACGTTTCGCTCCCGGCTATTTCGAGCGTTTCGCGCGCTACGCCGGCGCCGATGCCGTCTACGGTCCCAAATATGCCACTTCAGCATACCGCTGGTACAGCACCATCTTTACCGGCGGGCAGCGGATGGCGCACACCCTTGGCTTCCCGGCGGCATCCGGCTCGAATATGGCGGTAAGACGTGAGGTGCTCGCGGCAATTGGCGGCTTTCGCCGTGACCTGCCGGTCAATGAAGACAGCGAACTCTTCCTGCGCCTTGCCCATCGCGGCTATCGCATCCGGTTCGCCGCCGATCTTGCGGTCTATTCGCTCGATGACCGCCGGCTGCGGCGCGGTGCGGTGCGTAAATTGTTGCACAGCACTGCGCGGTGCGCGCTGATTGCACTGGGGATGCGCGTACCCCTCCCGCAACGCCTCCTGCGCCACGACTGGGGATACTGGAGCGCCACGCGCCGATGAGTCTGCTGCGTGTTTCGACGCGCCGGGCATTGTTCCTCGGCAGCATCCTTGCTCTTGTGTTCGTGGCAATGTTCATCGGGCAGAGTGGCGCCGCACAACGGGTGTTCAGCGCTGCATCACCCGACGAGGCAGCCGCACTCCTGCGAGACTTCGGCATATGGACGCCGCTGGTCAGCATCCTGCTGATGGTGCTGCAATCGGTGCTGGCGCCGCTGCCCGGCTCCCTCGTCGCCGCCGCCAACGGCGCGATCTATGGCGTCTTGTGGGGGACGCTGCTCTCCTGGATTGGCGGCATGGCGGGGGGTCTGGCGACCTATGCGCTTGGACGCTGGTCTGGCGGCGTGCTGGCGCAGCGCTGGAAAGATTCACCCCTCTGGCGACGATTGACCGACATCGGCGCCTCACGCGGCTTCTGGATCGTCCTGATCGCCAGAATGACGCCGATTGTGTCGCTCGATTTTATCGGGTATCTGGCAGGCATGGCACGTCTGCCGCTCCCCTCGTACACGCTCGCCAACGCCATTGGCATCATCCCCGGCATGCTGGCGTATACCCTGATCGGCAGTGAACTGATCCAGGGACGCGCCCTCTCCTGGCAGATCGCCCTGGCGCTGCTCCTGATCGTTGCGCTGTTCGTCGTTGGACGACGCTGGCTGCAAGCTGAGGTACGAGGCGAGAGGTAAGAGGTAAGAGGCGAGAGGCGAGAGGCGAGAGGCGAGAGGCGAGAGGCGAGAGGCGAGAGGCGAGAGGCGAGAGGGGTTGAAGGTTGAAGGTTGAAGGTTGAAGGCAGGAAAGTTAACCCCTAATCCCTAATTCCTAACCCCTCACTCCTAATCCCTAATTCCTAACCCCTAATTCCTAATTCCTAATTCCTAATCCCTAACCCATTCTTTTCCTCCCCTTATCCTGCCGTTAACACCTTCATAGTCAAAGTGCAATCCAGGTATGCTACAGTCACGAATGGTGCGGCAAGCGAACACGCGGGAGCGCAGGAATGCGGATAGCACTGATCACCGAGACTTTTCTGCCCAACGTCAACGGCATCGTCACAACCTTGTGCCGCCTGCTGGAGCATCTCCAGAACGAAGGGCACGAAGCGTTGCTGTTTGCGCCGCAGGGCGCCCCCAAGTCCTATGCTGGCGCGCGGATCATCCCGCTGCGCGGCATTCCTTTCCCGCTCTATCCCGACATCCGTTTTACGCCGCCGCAACCGGGTATTGTGCCTGCGCTCCGACAGTTCCGCCCCGATCTGATCTACCTCGCCGGATTGATGGTTCTTGGTCCGGCGGCGCGTTTTGCGGCACGGCAACTGCGCATTCCAGCAATCGCCACGTACCATACCGATCTGCCTGCCTACAGCGTTCACTACGGTTTGGGAGCGCTACGCGAGGCGGCATATTCGTACTTGCGCTGGATCCATAACGCCTGTGCGCTGACCCTATGCCCTTCCTCGGCTATTCTGGCAGATTTGCGCCAGCGCGGATTTCGGCGGCTCCGCCTCTGGGGCCGTGGCGTCGATACCGTCCGCTTCCGCCCGGCAAACCGGCGTGAGGAGTGGCGCGTCGCCATCGGAGCACGCCCCGATGAGCGGGTATTGCTCTACGTCGGACGACTGGCAGCCGAAAAACGGCTCGACCTGCTGGCGGAAGCGTTGCGCAATGTGGATGGCATCCGTCTGGTGCTGGTCGGCGATGGACCGGCGCGACCTCAGCTTGAACGTCGGTTTGCCGGGATGCCGGTGACCTTCACCGGCTTTCTTGATGGACACGATCTGGCAGTGGCATATGCCAGTTCCGATCTGTTCGTCTTCCCTTCCGATACCGAAACCTTCGGGCAGGTGGTTCAGGAAGCAATGGCATCAGGGCTGCCGGTCATCGCTGCGCGCGCCGGCGGCGTCATCGACCTGGTGCGCGATGAGGAAACCGGCATTTTCTTCACACCTGGGTCGGCATATGATTTGCGCACCGCAGTCCACAGACTGGTCGCCAACCCCAGCCTGAGCAGCGCGTATGGACGGGCGGGGCGCGCTGCCGCCGAACAACGCTCCTGGCCCCGTGTACTCGACGAACTGATAAAATATTATCGGCGTGCGCTGCGCTGGCGTCCGCGCCTGCTGGCGCTCAGGAGAGCCTGGTCATGACCCTCTGGAACAAGGCGGATATTCACGTTCACACCCGGTACAGCGACGGGCACAGTTCGGTCGCGCAGGTGCTCGAATATGCCGATCACATCGGGTTGCGCGTGATCGCCATTACCGATCACGATACCATCGCCGGCGCGCTCGAGGCGCGGCGCATGGCGCGCGGCTTCGATGTCGAGGTGATCGTCGGCGAGGAGGTGTCCACTGCCGATGGTCACCTGCTGGTGTTGTTTCTCGAACGCGCCCTCCCTCCAGGACAACCCGCACCCAAAACGATTGCTGCTGCTCATGAGCAGGGGGCGATTTGCATCGTTGCGCACCCCTTCGATTGGCTGGTCTCTTCGTTTGGCGCACATCTGCTCCGCTCCTGCGGCGGCGACAACCCGGCCTGGCCCGTCGATGGCGTCGAGGTGTTCAACGCCAGCCTGCCGCTGCCGGGCATGAATGCGCGCGCCGCGTCCGTGGCAGCGATGCTCGGTCTGCCTGCCTGCGGCGGAAGCGATGCGCACCACTTCTCGACAGTGGGGCTTGGCTACACCCTCTTCCCCGGCACAACCGCCGACGACCTCCGACAGGCGATCATCCACGGCGACGTGCAGGCTGGTGGACGCTCATGGGCTGCCGGGCACTACGCCGCCGTTGCGAGCCTGCGCGCCCGCCGGGGACTCGCCCGCGCTGCGCGCGCCGTTACGCGCCCGGTGCGCGCCACAGGCCGCTGAGAAACACAACCGCTCCGCCTCATCCTCGTCCGACGGTTATGGAGTCTGAATATACATCCCTATATGCGCGTACCGACTCCAGAGGCTGGGTTGCGCCGGACGCTGCGGGCTAAAGCCCTCGCTGAGATCACACAAGCCCCTACGGGGCTTCCATGTCTCGAGTGCAGGTTTAGAGCCTGTCCGAAAAATCGCTGACTGAAGTGCGATCGGGTAGGCGAAGGCAATGCCTTCGCCTACCCAACGAGAGGGCGTGCGACCTGGCGGCGCGGGTCTACCGGATAACGTCGGTTGCAGGCTGTGGAAGCGGGCCTTCGTGCAAGCGGCGCGATCACGGAGGCGCTGCTTGCGATAGAGCGACCACAAAAGCGCAAAGACTCAGAGACGGTTGTATCAGGGGATGGCATTCTGGTGGAGATGCCGCCCATGCCGTATGTCTCCACCCGCTTGTGCTATACTCGACAGCGAGTACACTCGGAATAGCCCATCCCTGTGCAGCAGGACGCAACTGTTCACGGTGATGGCAAACGATGCCACCGGTCGCCCGAAACGGAGATTTGGCGTCCTCACGGGTGGAGAGGCTTTGGGGGCAATGGCTATATGACGTGTCCTGGCGCCGTCTTTACCCTCATCTCTCTGCTTCCTTCTCCTGCACGCTGGAGAAGGGGGAATTGAAGCGTCCTGATGCCTCGAACGGACGACTCGGCATAAAAGAGCGATCAACCAGTGTTGCACAATCATCACCCGTGTTGACCATCCTGCGGCAGACGTTGGCTGCGACAGGCTCAGCCCACATCTGCCGCTCCACGTCCTTGATTGTCCGGGTGTTGGTTGATCGCTCGATAAGAGAGCGACGGCACGATCCACGTCTTGTGAGGGAAGGGTAAAGCGTGTGGCTATCATTATCGAGAACCTGGATGCCGCACGATCAGCGCTGATCGACCTGCTGCGCCGGGAATACGACGCTGAACATAACGACCTGGTTGCTGACTTCTTCGACGCCGACCGCGCGGCAGTGCGCGTCCTGGCGTCGGGATGGGGAACCATCGACGGCATGCTGGTATACCGCTCAGAAACGCGCTTTGCTGCTACAACACGCGCAATGGTTGTGGCTGCCCACGAACGCGCACTGCGCGATCTACTCCTGGCTGCGCCACGCGGCGACGTGCTGCTGTTTCTGGCAGCCGGCGCGTGGACGTTGCCGACGCTCGCTGAACTGTTCGACGGGCATGAAGTCGCACCGCGTCCACCGCTAAGGCGCCCCGGCATTCATCTGTTCATTGGCGTTCGGCGCGGCAGCGAAATGCTCCCCGTCATCGACGACGACACACTATTCCGTGGTCCCCCACTAGCGCGCGCCGACCTGCCGCCCCCGGCGCAGGGGCAAACCCTCAGCAGCGCCAGAGACCCGATTGTCGCCCGCCTGCGCGACCTCGGCAATGCGGCAGGTCGGCGCGCGCGCGGTCAATTCCTTGCCGAAGGTCCCCTCCTCGCCTCCCGCGCCCTTGATGATCTGCCGGTCGAGGACCTGTTCTACACCGGCGATCTGCTGCGCGATCCGACAGGCGCAGCGCTGCTCCGGCGCGCGGCAGACCTGGATGTGCCCGCCTACCGCATTTCCGAAGGTCTGATGGGCTTGATCACTCCCACCCGCCCGATCCCCGCCGTCATCACCGCAATTTGGGGGCGGGTGCGCGACGTCGCCGACTACCGCCCCGGCAGGCGCGCCGTCATTCTGGTCACGGAGCAGATCAACAATCCCGAAAACCTGGGCATGACGTTGCGCACTGCCGATGCCGCCGGAGCCGAAGCGGTCGTCGTGGCAGGCGGCGGCGCCGACCCGCTCCACCGCGAATGTGTACGCGCCGCGCGCGGCGCCGTGGGGCGCATCCCGATCTATGCCTGCGCCGATCTGCCCGCCTGGATCGGGCGACTGCGCGCACAGGGCATCCACGTCGCCGGCGCAACCGGCAATGTCGAGCAGACCCTGTACGACGCCGACCTGCCCATCCCGCTGGCGATCATCGTCGGTAATGAAACCGAGGGATTGACCAGTGCGACGCTGGCGGCCTGTTCGTCGCTGGTGCGCATCCCCATGGCCTCCGGGCAGGATTCGTTGAACGTCGGTGTGGCAGCGGGGGTGATACTGTATGAAATTGTGAGGCAAAGGTTGAAGGTTGCAGGTTGAAGGCGGGAACATACCCGACCCGCGTATCTTATCATAATGAACGACGTGCTTGAAGTTCCAGCTAACGAAAGCATCACCCGCAGGCGAGCCGAGCGCAGCGAGGCAAAGCCTGTCGGGTGCATGCGCTGGTTAGCCTGCCTGTTCATGTAAAGCAAATGCCAATTGGAGGGGCTTCTCAGATTTTGTAGTCTCAATAAGCGCCGTCTCATAACCAGGTTTTATCAACAAGGCTTCTTCCATTGAGTTTCTGAGATTTTCTGTTGAACCTACATGATAAAAATGAGTAAAGGTTCTTTCTACTAGCCCATCCCAGTAAGAAGCAATGTGTTGATTAAGGCGATACTTATTTTCTTTCCACATAGACAATGCAAAACCACATGGCAAGTTTCGAGTAATTCTTGCCAAATCTGCTGCGTCGTCTTCTGACCAATCCTGATAGTAATCTGTATGCCTACCGATGTAGGGTGGATCAAGATAAACAAAGTCATCTGCATTTACATTGCCAAGAACTTCTCGCCAGTCTCCAGTTAAAAACACCCACTCTTTGCCTTGCATTATTCTGCGTATTCGAGAGATTTGATTTACTATCTTGGTTACATAGGCTTGACGAAAGCGATCTGGCTTGCGACAAAACGGAACATTGAATTCTCCCTTGCTATTAAATCGCATAACCCCATTGAAACACGACCTGTTGAGGAAAATAAAATCTAAAGGGTCTTCAGTTCTATTGAAGCGTTCTCGGACTACATAATAATAATCTTCGCCCTTTGACAATAACTTTTTACCTTCTTCGGTCAAGTATGACCTTACTTGTTCAGGCGACAAGTCTCCATCGTAAATCATCTGGTATAACCTAATGATGTGGGGATTAACATCATTGAGTAGTGCGCGTTCTGGCTGAACATTGAATAATACTACACCCGATCCGAGGAATGGTTCTATCCATTTTCCTTTGCCATCCCAGGAAATGTGGCTCAAGATAAATTTGACAAGTTTCGTTTTAATTCCCTGACACTTTATCGGAGGGACGATAACCTGTTTTACTGTACGCGGCAAACTTTGGAGAATCACTTCGCCAAACCTTTGTATTTCAAGTAACTTCGCAAATTTGTGTAAGGCGGTCGTTTCAGCTCCGCTGCTCTTGCCATATCTTTGGTCAAGTAATACATCCAGTAGTCATCGAAGACATCTTCTCCTAATGAGGCGAACGGCCCAGAGCCATTTACAAGTTTATCAATTTCCGTGACTGAACCAATGTTCTTGGTATTGCCACTTCCTGGACGGTCGGCTGCGATGCGATATTTTTCCTGAGCAAAGAACTGAAAGTCTTTGATAACGGATGTAATCTGTTCAAGTTCATCAAGGGTATATCTTCTCCGCGCATCAATCAAATCATCTGTCTTTGAATAAATTACACCCAGAACGAAATGACCGCTATAAGAACCATAAGGAAAGGTTATGTTTTTTGTGCTATTCCTTTCTCGGAAATACCCAGTAAAGGCACCTAGTGTCATTCCATTCACACGGTTGCCATCAACTCTGTAAGTGCTTTTCAAGTCAAGCACGAAGCGATGTCTATCATCATCTACAAAACTTATATCAGGATAGAAGTTCTGCTGTTCCGACAAGACCATTTTGAGTCCGCGCTTTTCGGCAAACCGTGCAAGTTCTGGGAACAACAAAAGTTCCATGATTTTTGAGATAACTTTGGTGTCCACTGAAATGGTGTAAATGTTCTTAGCTATATCAATAAATCCCTTGATAATCCATTCGCCGCTTGGAGTAGAAACTGCCGAATTAAACGTTGCCACTTCTGTCTGAAGTGCGATCAGAAAATCGTTTTTATCCATTGCTGTATTGTACCACCTAGATTCAGAAAGGTAGGCTAACCAGCACATCGACGTCAGCCACCGTCGCAAGTGCACTATGCACACCATCATTGTAGAATTTCGGCGTCAGGATGCCACGTTGTTGATAAGCCTCTGCGAGTTCAAGGGCGCTCCTGTTCACAGTCAGAACTTCAGCAGCGCCGGACACGAGTTCCGTGTACAGTGTTTGTACATCTACGGGAGCATTGGCAACCTTGACAGTCACAATCTCAGACAAAACGGGCACAAATAAACTGCGGCGAATATCCCTGATAAGTCCGTTCGACCAGGGAGCGAACTCGGCATCGAAGCACCCCCCAGCACGGAGGTATCAAGGTAGACTCCTGGAACTTTCATGTTCCTATCTCATCTCCCCGGAGGAACCCAACCATCGCCTCATTCACCTCCGCCGCGCGTTCTTCGTAGGGCAGGTGGCCAGTGTGGTCGTAGACGATCAGACGAGCGTCGGGGAGGATGCGTTCCAGGCGGCGCCCCTCGTCCACCGGAAACACCGTGTCGCCATCGCCCCACAGCAGCAGCGTCGGCGGGCGGATCGACGTCAGGTTCTCCGGCGCCGGCAGCGGTCCGTCCTTTGGCGAGCGCGCCTGCCAGACCTGCGCCGCCGCCGTGCCGCGCACATACAGCGGCGCGGCGTACCCCGCGCTCACCTCGTCGGTCAACCAGTCGTGGCGCTTCGAGAGGGAACGCAGCCCGACGCCGACCAGCGACGGCGCCAGGACATAGTACGAGAGCGCCTGACCGATCAGCGGCAGACGGGCAAGCGCAGCAATCGGCGGACGCCCGACGGTGAACGCCTCAGGGCAGATCGCAACGATGCGCTGCACCCGCTGCGGAGCAAGCAGCGCCATCTGAAACGCCACCCGCCCGCCGAACGAGTGCCCGACCACATCGAACGTCCTGATCTCAAGTGCATCGAGCGCCTGCAACAACACCTGCGCCTGATCGTGCGTCGAGTAGACCGGCGCCGCAGGACGAGGGGATGCACCGTAGCCGATGAGATCAATCGTCACCACCCGCCGTCCGGCGGCGGCGAGCGCGGCGCGTTGCGAGCGCCAGGCGAACGCCCAGGCAGCAAACCCGTGGACGAGCAGCGCCACCGGAGCATCGCGCGGACCCTCATCGGTGTAGTGCAGGTTGTACTCGCCGACCTGCACAAAATGCTGAACACCCGGCAGTTCAGCCGGGTGCAACTGCTCGCGGAGCGGCGTCAGCGCAATTGGGGCAAGCAACGCTGCCATGCTCACAGCGGCGAATGGTGGTAGTGGATTCATCTATGTAGCAAACACAGGGCGCGAAAATGGCTCGAACCAGCGCACCAACTCAACCGGCAGACGCCCGGCGATCAACGTCCCTTCCGCTTCGTACCGCTCTTCGTCAATCACGCCGCGCGTATGCCAGAGCGACACCAGATCGTTGCGGCGGTAGGGGATCAGCGCCGTCAGCGGGATCATGCGCTCGCTCAGCGTCTGCTCGATGCGTTGCAACAGCGTATCGAGACCCCACCCTTTGCGCGCCGATACCGCCACATAATCGTCCGGCATGCCCAGCGTTTCCGCAATTCTGCCCACCTCGGCTTCATCGACGCCGGCCATGAGATCGACTTTGTTGAGCACCGTGAGGATCGGGCGATCTTCAACCTGCAGATCGCGCAGCGTATCGAGAACCGTCTGCGTCTGCTGCGCTGCATTCGGGTGTGTTATGTCGAGCACGTGCAGCAACACATCCGCCTCACGGATCTCTTCGAGGGTTGCGCGGAACGCCGCTACCAGGTGCGTTGGCAGTTTCTGAATAAACCCGACAGTGTCAGTCAGAAGGATCTGCTGCCCGCCGGGAAGCGCCACCTGGCGCGTTGTCGGGTCGAGCGTAGCGAACAACCGGTCTTCGGCGCGCACGTTAGCGCCAGAAAGGGCGTTGAGCAGCGTCGATTTTCCGGCGTTTGTGTATCCGACGATTGCCGCCACCGGGATGCCGCTCTGGCGACGCCGTTCGCGGTAGACCTCGCGGTGGCGATGCACGTCCTCGATCTGCTGTTCGAGCCACTGGATGCGGCGCGCAATCAGGCGCCGGTCGACTTCGAGCTGCGTTTCGCCCGGACCGCGCAGACCGACGACGCCGCCTGCCGAAGCGCCACCGCCGCCAGCCTGACGCTCCAGGTGCGTCCATTGTCGTCGCAGACGGGGGAGCAGGTAGCGGTACTGCGCCAGTTCGACCTGCACGCGCCCTTCGTGGGTCTGCGCATGGCGCGCGAAGATGTCGAGGATCAGGACGGTGCGGTCCAGCACGCGCGTCTGTAAGGCATCTTCGACGTTGCGCGCCTGTGCTGGCGTCAATTCATCATCGAACACGACGAGATCATAGCGCAACGTGTCGCGGAGCGCGGCGATTTCTTCGATCTTACCGGGACCAACGAAATAACGCGGGAAGGGCTGCTTGAGGCGCTGATACGTGCTGCCAACTACATCAAGACCGGCGGTGTCAGCCAGCAGGGCGAGTTCCTGGAGCGAGTCTTCGGCTTTCCATGCACTGCGGCCACCGGTCAGTTCCACACCGACGAGAAAAGCGCGTTCACGGGGCGGGCGGGTTTCGTAGAGGCGGCGCCCGCTGTTGGGGGTCGTCTGATCGTCTCTGATCGCCATGCTCCTTGCAGGTAGATCGTATCCGTAGCATTATTCTAGCATGTCCTGGTACGGGGAGCAAGCAGCGATCAACGATGCCCGTCACCCGTACCCGGCGCGGCACTCGCGACAGACCCGCCGCTGCTGCCCGTGACTTCCTGGCAGCGCCCTCAGCCGCACAGGTGACGGTCATCTCTGCCACGATCCCCGGCGCTGCCCGTGACACCCCGATCGCGCCCGCAACCGCCCCGCCGATGCCCGTCACCCGCACCCGGCGCGACGCGCGCGGTAGACCCGCCGCTGCTGCCCATGACCTCCTGGTTGCGCCCGCAACCATGCGGGTGACGGTCATCTCCGCCACGATCCCCGGCGCTGCCCACGACCTCCTGGCAGCACCCTCAGCCACCCCGCCGATGCCCGTCACCCGCACCCGGCACGACGCGCGCGGCAGACCCGCCGCTGCTGCCCGTGACCTCCTGGCTGCGCCCGCACCCGGCGCGCCTTGACTGCACCACCCCAGGGCTGCTCGCGACCTCTCAAAGGTAGAGTTTTTCAGGCGCGAGGGGCGTTTTCCGCGTCTCGAAGCCTTTTTCGTCCTCACCCCCCTTCCCTCTCTCCAGCAAAGCCGGAGAGGGGGAGTTGAGGCATTTTGATACCCAAAAACAGGTGATGCAATGTGAGGGTTTGCTAGAAGAATCTACACCTGTGAACTGCTCGGATGACGGTCATCTATACCAGGGACCCCCCATGATCGCAACTCAGCAACCACCTCCTCCACCAGTGCATCAAGGTTTGCCTGCACCGGCGCCGAGAGGTCCAGCCCTGGTTCGATCCGCAACGGTTCCATACCCAGCAACACGATGCGCGGCGGTGTATGCCCGCGCAGCGCCATCACGGCCAGAAGTTCCTGCAAGCCCACCTGGTGCATCGACATTTTGAGCGCCAGAGTCTGCGGTATCTGCTCATTCTCCAGCCGCACAATCGTACCGGGTGAATAGCCGGCATTGATGGCATCGATGATGAGCAGGTCGGTGATCCCTTCAAGGTACGGCAACAGATCAAGCCCTAGCGTTCCGCCATCGAGCACGATCACACCGTCGGGCAGACGATAGCGTTGGGTCAGGCGCTCACAGGCGCGCACGCCCAACCCTTCGTCGCGCATGATGATGTTGCCCAGACCGAGGACGAGGATTGCTGGCATGATTATCGTTCTTTCCGCCAAGACCCTTGAGGTCGGGCGATGTCCGTGCCGGGTGAAGCGCCCGGCGAAACACGGGCGCGCCTCCGGCGCGGGCGTGCCTCCGGCACGCGGGCGCGCCAGCGGCGCGCCCTTACCTTTGCCCTTCCCACGTGCACCGGCAACGTTCACCCCGCCTCCGGCGCGCGGGCGCGACTGGGATACAAAACGGGATTTTTACTGCGCTTTCCACCCCGCCTCCGGCGCGCGGGCGCGCCACTGCCGCACGGCGCGCCCCCGGCGCGCCCCGACCTTTGCCCGTCCCACGTGCACCGGCAACGTTCACCCTGCCCCCGGCCCGGCGCGCCCCTACCTTTGCCCTTCCCACGTGCACCGGCAACGTTCACCCGGCCTCCGGCGCGCGGGCGCGCCACTGACGCACGGGCGCGCCCCCGGCGCGCCCCTACCTTTGCCCTTCCCACGTGCACCGGCAACGTTCACCCTGCCCCCGGCGCACGGGCGCGCCACTGACGCACGGGCGCGCCCCTACACCTGGAACCTTCCCACGTTCAACGTTCAACCCCGCGCGTCTCCGGCTTCGCCACATGTGGCGCTTTACCATCCTGTTTGCCGTTCTGCTTGCCGTTCTGGGCGATCACCTGCTCGATCCAATCTGGCTGCTGATTCTTTGGCAGGAACTTATAGCCGCTGAAGATGCTCGACATCAGACCGTTGCCCTCTTCCATGTCGATCAGCCACGCGGCATACACATGGTGCACGACGAACGCCAGAATGAGGTACATGATGATGTGATGTCCGAGCCGCAGCATCTGGAGCGACGCAAATGACGTAACCCAGTTGGTGAGGGTGTGCCAGATGCTCGCGGGATGCAACTGACCGTAGAGCGTGAAGCCGGTAAAGACGCTCAGACCGTACAGGAAAACAATGATCATGTACGATGTGCCTGCCAGCGCATTGTGCCCGGCGACCTCTGGCGGATGGCGGCGCAGGAAGAAATAGTACTGGATCGCGTGCCATGTGTTCTCGCGCCCTTCCTTCGTCAGGAAGGGGAACAACCCGCGCCAGCTCGCCCACTGATTGCCGACGAACGCCCAGTAGGTGCGCAGGAGCAGGCTCGCTACGAAGACGTAGGCGAATGCGAAGTGCAGGAAACGCATCGTTCCCATGAAGTAGATGCCCCATGGTTCGCGCGTGCTCACGAAGATGTACGGGTTGGCGATGTAGTAGCCGGTGAACGAGAGCATCACGATGCTCAGCACATTGACCCAGTGCGTCAGGCGCACCGGGACTTCCCATACATAGACTCGTCGTCGCATGGCACACCTCACTGCACCCTGACGCGGGTGATCTCGACGCCACGGGCATCCACCAGGTGAACTGCGCACGCCATGCACGGGTCGAAGGAGTGGACAGTGCGCAGGATTTCGATCGGTTGCTCCGGGTCGGTGACAGGCGTGTCGATCAGGGCAGATTCGTAGGGTCCACGCACATCACGCGCATCGCGCGGCGAGCCATTCCACGTCGTCGGAACGACTGCCTGATAGTTGACGATCTTGCCGTCCCTGATCCGCACCCAGTGCCCGAGCGAGCCGCGCGGCGCTTCCATCGATCCCCAGCCGACGGCTTCTTTGGGCCAGTTCGCCGGACTCCACTTCGTGCTGTTATGAACAGCCAGGTTGCCTGACGCCATATTTGCCGCCAGTTCGTCGATCCATTCCGGCAACAGTTCGGCGAGCAGCGCTGTTTCGATTGCGCGCGCCGCCGTGCGCCCCAACGTCGAGAAGAGCGCCGCTGGACCCACCCCCAACTGCGCGAGCGTTGCGTTCACCAGTTCCTGAATTCGCTGCTGACCGGAAGCATATCCCACCAGCATGCGCGCCAGCGGACCAACCTCCATCGGCATGTCGTTATAGCGCGGCGTTTTGAGCCAGGAGTATTTGCTATCGGTGTTGAGCCAGTCATAGGGCGGCTGCGGACCGGTGTAGTTCGGAATGGTCTCGCCTTTCCACGGGTGAAGCGCCTGTTGATCGCCTTCGCTGTAGCGGAACCAGGAATGCGCGACATACTCGGTCACACGCTCGTGGTTCATGGGCAGCGGCTTCTGATCGATATTCTTGTTCACAATCACGCCGCGCGGCAGCCAGTAACTGGCGACATTGCCATCCTTTGCGGCGGGGAAGTCGCCATACGACAGATAGTTGCCCACCCCCGCGCCAAGTCCCGCCCAGTCTTTGTAGAATGATGCGATGGCAAGGATATCGGGAATGTAGACTTTACTCACAAACGTGCGCGCCTGCTCGGCGAGCATCTTCAACTGCGCGATGCGGATGGTATTGATCGCCTGCTGTGCATTCGGGTCGAGCGGCGCTGCCATCCCGCCGACGAGGTACGTCTGCGGATGGGGATTCTTGCCGCCGAGAATGGCGTGAATCCTGATGACGTCCTTCTGCCACTCCAGCGCCTCCAGGTAGTGCGCCACCGCCATCAGATTGGCTTCAGGCGGCAGAGCATATGCCGGATGCCCCCAGTAGGCGTTGCCGAAAATCCCCAGTTGTCCGCTGTCCACGAACTTTTGCAACCGCCCCTGCACGCCTTTGAAGTAGGCTGGTGATGATTTAGGCCAGTCGGAAATGCTCTGCGCCAGTTCCGATGTTTTGACCGGATCGGCGCTGAGCGCGCTCACGATATCTACCCAATCCAGCGCGTGCAGGTGATAGAAGTGGATGACATGGTCCTGCACGTACTGCGCGCCAGCGATGATGTTGCGAATAAGGCGAGCATTATCGGGAATCTGAATCTCAAGCGCATTCTCGACGGCGCGCACCGAAGCGAGGGCGTGGACGGTCGTGCAGACGCCGCAGATGCGTTGCGCAAACACCCAGGCATCGCGCGGATCGCGCCCACGCAGCACGATCTCCATGCCGCGGAACATTGTCGAACTGCTCCAGGCATCAACAATGCGCCCTTGCTCGATCTGCGCTTCGATACGCAGGTGTCCCTCGATGCGCGTGATTGGATCAATGGCGATCTTTGCCATAGCGCTTCCTCCGCTGCTCTGTTCAACCGGTCAGGACGCGGACGGTCCATCTCTGCCGGGACGGTCGCTCTCTTCGCTTTCGCCCGATGCGATAGCCTTCCCGGACTCTACCGCTGGCGCCTCCGCCACTTTGACTGGTCCTGCAATCTGTTCCACAACGTGAACCGCGCGTTCTGCGGCTTCCACCAGCGTCTCGCCACCATCGTGCGCCGCAATTGGCTGCATCCGCGCCCGAACTGCGCTTGCGACTCCATGCACCACACCAGCTGCCGCCACCACACCAACCGCGACTACGCCCAGCGTGTCGGCGGTTACTTCGACGCCAAAGCCCTCGATGTTCGGTAGACGCTCGTAGAAGGGCGTCATGGTATCCCAGAAGCGCGGCGACATACAGCCAACGCATCCGTGACCGGCGCCAATGGGCCAGTACGAGGTTCCGTTCCACCCGATAGCCGGGCAGTTCGAGAGGGTTTGAGGTCCTTTGCACCCCATCTTGTACAGACACCATCCCAGACGGTGCCCCTCGTCGCCCCAGCGCTCGACGAAGCGACCTGAGTCGAAGTGACCACGACGCTCGCAGTTGTTGTGGATGAGTTGCCCATAGGCGAAGAAGGGGCGTCCCTGCTCGTCGGTTGCTGGCAGTTGTTTGAACGTCAGGTAATGAACAATGACCCCTGTCAGGTTGATGACATTCATCGGGCAGCCTGGCAGGTTGATCAGATTCTTGAGACCAGGCACCGCCTGACGCACCCCGACGGCGCCGGTCGGGTTCGGACTGGCAGCGGGCCAGCCGCCGTCCCAGGCGCAGGCGCCGACTGCGATCGTCGCCAGGGCGTTCGAGCACACACGCTCCGCGATGCTCAGCGCCGTCCGACCGCCGATGGTGCAGTACACTCCGCCATTGGCAGTCGGGATCGACCCTTCGACGATAGCGATGTACTGACCGGGATAGTGTTCCACGATAGCATCGAGCGAGTGTTCGGCGCGATGACCGGCCGGCGCCATGATCGTTTCGTGGTACTCCAGGCTGATCTGCTCCAGCACAATGTCGGCAACGCCAGGCGAATCGGCGCGCAGGAACGATTCGGTGTTGCCGGCGCAATCTTGAAACTCCAACCAGACAACCGGAAGACGTTCGGCGGTGTTCAGCGCCCTAGCGATACGCGGCGTGAACGTAGCGGGCAGGGCGAGCGTTGCGGTCATGGCAGCGCAGAACTTGAGGAATTGACGGCGCGAAACGCCGCGCGCTGCAAGACGTTCCTCCAGCGACGAAGGACGAGCAGGCATAGACAACCTCCTCAGATCGGAGAGCCGGTTGCGCCAGACGACGAGATTCTGTTCGGACGAATCGACTAAGGACGGGACGGAGAAAAGTACATCGTGGGCACGAGTATAGCAGCGATGTGGACGGAGTGTGTAATGTTTCGGCTACAAAAGGTTAACGAGTAGTAACCCCCTGCTCGCACCCGACGATGACGCCATCACGCAGGTGGTAAATGGTGGTTGCGAATTCCGTCACCGCCGGATCGTGCGATGCCATGATCAGCGTGACCCCTTCCTGATCGCACAGGGTGCGCAGCATGGTCAGCACCCGCCTGCCGGTGCGGCTGTCGAGGTCGCCGGTTGGTTCGTCTGCCAGGATGATACGTGGGTAGGTGACCAGCGCCCGCGCCAGTGCAACGCGCTGCTGCTGGCCACCGCTCAATTCATAGGGGCGATGATCGGTCCAATCACTCAACCCGACCGCTGCCAGCACGCGACGCACCCGTGCATCCCACCGGCGGCGAGGCGTTCGCCCGGTCAGGCGCAGTGCCAGTTCCACGTTCTCGAACGCTGACGATGTGGGCAGGAGCGCGAAACTCTGAAAAACGAACCCGATCCGGCGCCGTAGAATGGTCAGTTCGTCGGGACGCATCTGATCGACTCGTCGCCCTTCGATGACAACGCTGCCGCTCGTCGGGCGATCCAACCCGCCGATAATGTTCAACAGCGTCGTCTTACCGCTGCCGCTTGGTCCCATAAGGGCGATAAACGCACCCCGCTCGACGGTGAGATCGACGCCGCGCAATGCGTGGACCGCGTGAATGCCGATGCCGAATGTGCGGGTGACGCCTCGCACGTCGATGAGCGGTTCGGATGACGCCGGTGCGGCGACATCGAGGGACGTATCATCATCGTAGAGGTAATGGTGGTGGTGTTCGCCGGTTGTCTCCTCAATTGGAATGGCGATCCGGTCATCTTCTACCGGACGAATGAGCACGCCGCCATCGACGAGTTCGACGCGCGCGCGCCGCCCAATCCCCGCGAGCGCCCGTTGGTCGCCGGGGATCTGCAGGCGCCCGGTGCGATCAACAACGACGAGTTCTTCGGCGGCGCGCGCGCGCCCGCGCTGTCCAGCACCCGCCGACGCTCCATTGCCGCTGCCGTCGTCGCGGCGCGTTTCAGTGCTGGTGCGACCGTCACGAATGGCGATCACCCGGTCTGCCTGCTCTGCCACACGCGGATCGTGCGTGACCAGCACGATCGTCAGGCCGTAGCGCGTCCGCAGGTCGCGGAGCAGCGTCAGCACCCGCTGCGCCGTGTCCCAGTCCACCTCGCCGGTCGGCTCGTCGCCGAGCAGGATGCGTGGCCGGTTTGCCAGCGCACAGGCGATAGCAACGCGTTGCTGTTGACCGCCAGACAACTGTGTGATGGGGGTCGAGGCTTTGTCTGCCATGCCAACCGCTTCCAGCAATTCGTCCGCCCAGGCGCACCGTTCACGCCCGCTGCGCCCGGCAAAGGTCATCAGCAATTCGATATTCTCGCGCGCGCTGAGATAGGGTAGCAGGTTGCGGGTCGTCTGCTGCCAGATGAAGCCGACCCGTTCCCGACGGTAGGCGCTCACCTGAGCAGGCGTCAGCGCGGTCAGATCGAGACCATCGACGATCAACCGGCCAGCGGACGGGCGATCAAGACCGCCAATGGCGCTGAGAAGCGTGGATTTGCCTGAGCCGGAAGGACCAACCAGCGCCAGAAACTCGCCCCGCGCCACTTCGAGGTCCAATCCCTGGAGCGCCACCACCTCGAGTTCGGCGACCTTGTAGATTTTCACCAGACCACTGGCATGAATAATGTGATTGGCTGTGTTCATGATCTATCGTATCGCGCCAGCAAATAAGCGAATGGGTCAACGAATGGGTTAGCGAATAAAAGAAACAAGCGGGTCAATGGTCAACGTGCAACGTTCAACCTCTACTCACCTCGCACCTGGCGCCTCGCACCTCGCGCCTCGCACCTGGCGCCTCGCGCCCCTGCGCTCCACCAAGATCACGAAAGGCACGAAGGGGCAATACCACCTTCCACCTTCGCACCTCGCACCTGGCGCCTCGCACCTCGCGCCTCGCACCTGGCGCCTCGCGCCCCTGCGCTCCACCAAGATCACGAAAGGCACGAAGGGGCAATACCACCTTCCACCTTCGCACCTCGCGCCTCGCGCCCCTGCGCTCCACCAAGATCACGAAAGGCACGAAGGGGCAATACCACCTTCCACCTTCGCACCTCGCACCTGGCGCCTCGCACCTCGCGCCTCGCACCTCGCGCCTCGCGCCCCTGCGCTCTACCAAGATCACGAAAGGCACGAAGGGGCAATACCACCTTCCACCTTCCACCTTCGCACCTTCGCACCTCTCGCCTCTCGCCTCTCACCTCTCGCCTCTCACCTCTCAGTTCACATCCCCCAATTTCACCGCCTGGAACAACCGGATGCGCGCCAGCGAGGCGCCAAGCGCCAACAACGAGAGCATCAGCGTCACGCCGAATGCCGCATAGATGCCCGCC